>CAYYPB010000028.1:0-13023 GCA_964473405.1 uncultured Planctomycetaceae bacterium | reverse complement strand
CGCCTATGAGTGGGTCGAGAACTCGGCCGCCGGCTTCACAAGATAGGCGCACGCGGCGACGGGGCGCCATCATAATAAGGCACCGCCGCGTTGCCACCGCAGAACGAGCCGCGAACTTCAGTTCGCGCGGACGTACGATCCAAGGTGGCATCTACTTACACAGAAACACCGCGCGAACTGAAATTCGCGGCTCGTCTGCAGAGAGGCTGCGATGGCGATTGCGGCTCTGCTCAGACCGAATCGGTCGTCGACCCGTTTCCGCGGCGCGGTCGGCGACGACGGTTCAGCAGATGCGTCGGGAGCATGTCTTCGATGGCCGCCGGTGGCTTGCCGTTGCCGGGCGACCGCAATCTGGCCCGGCGTCGAGACAGGGCGGTCTCTTCCACGACGTCCGCATCGGCCTCGCCATTGCCATTACCGTTGCCGTTGCCGTTGCCCTCAGACCGCCCGGCCGCGGCCAGGAGTGTCTTCTCGAAATCCGCCCGGCGTTGGTCGGTGGCCCACTTGGCCGCTTCGCCCGCGATGACCTCTTCGGTACTCAGCAGATGCGCGCCCTTGGCGCTCATCATGCGAAACGCGTGCTCGCCATCGGCCTCGGACCAATAGCCGCAGGCGTCGCGAACGACGACGACTTGATTGTGCCGCGCGAGCAGGCCCAGCACCATCGCCTTGACACAGTTCGACGCCGTCACGCCGAAGATGATCCAATGCTCGACCGACAAGGCGTTGATGATACGATCGGCCTTGGGATTGGTCAGAAAGTCGACCTCTCGCTTGGTCAGGATGATCTGTTGATGTCGGCGGAATGGGTCGGCGGGAACGTCAAAGGTGTTGTCACCGCACAAGAGAACACGCCGCGGCATGAGGGTAAAGGGCAGCTTTCGCTGGCCCCGGGTTCTGTCGATGCAATGCGCCGGGAGCCCTTTGGCCGATTCGCCCGGCCGATGCGATTCGAGGCTCGATATGACGGGCACTTGCTCGAGACGCGCCCAATTCATCAGGCGTCGGATGCAAGGCATGGCCTCGGCGCGATTGGCAACCGGAAGCGCCCCCCGCGGAAGCAGGAAATCACACTGTGTGTTCAAGTCGACCATCACACGGTCGATCAACACGCGTCCCCTCGACGTGTTCATCACGGCCTCCCCAACTGGCTCGCGTGCGGCTCCTATCCCCGGCACACCGCCTGCGCGATGCGCCCGCGAGGAAAATCTTGGAACGATGCCAAAACTGTGAGTTGTTCCAACCCCGCCTTCAGCGGGCATCTCCTCGACTGTGCTTATGTTATTCGCGCTGAACCCGCATGGCGAGAACAATACAAAAAAAACCAGAGCTGTCTGATGCTACGGAACGGACCGCATCATTATTGTCATCCAGCGGTTCCCTTCATCCCTACAATCGCGCAGGCTGTTGCAATCGATACAGGCCGCATGTCTCGACATTCTCAAGCGGACGGCCGATCATGCCTGCCGCCGGCAGTCGAGCCGCAGAAGCCCGCCCCAGAGCAACCCAGCGGCTGATCGCCCCCGTCCTGTGGGCATGGCGCCCCTCGCCAAGCACCGGTCGCCGCGCCGTGCAAGATGCTGGCCGCTGGGTACACTGTGGCCCTGCCGCCGGGGTTGGCCCGAGCGGAGCCATCCGGCGACCGAGGCACGAATCCATGAGACACTTCCGTCCGGTTCTGATTCTGATCGCCGCAGCCCTGATCCCTGGTGCCTCGGCGGGATGCGGGGACGTAGACTGGAACTGGGATACCTCTTCATGGAAACAGCGCCGCCGGGTCGTGCGTCCAGCCAAGAACCCCACGCCAGCCGAGAACGCAGGCCCCCAACAGAACGCCCCCACCGGCGATCCGGCCCCGGGGACCGGCGGCGAACATGTGGCAGCCCAGGCCGCGTCGCAGCCCGCTCGCTCGACGGTCCCTCGCGGCAAGCGACTGTACTACAACCTGTATCTCGCCAGCGCGGGCACCAAGGACACCGCGACCGATCAGGAGCAATCGCGCATCGAGTTGCACAACACCGGGGCGCGCACCTGCGCGAGTCTGCTGGAGATGTTGTATCTGCCATTGGGACGATCCGGCAGCCCGGACGAATGCTACCTGATCTACGAACGGTCCGATGAGCTGGCGGCGGCGCGCGACTACGCGCCGAAGCTGGACATCCGACCCACCGCGGAGAACGCCCCGGTCGCCGGCCCCGAAGCGCCCCTCGCAAACGGTGTCGCTTGCTTCGGACACATTTTAGACAGTGGTGCCCTCGTCGACCGATCCGTGATTGAGTTGTGCCGGCGCAACCTGGCGGAGGCGGCGCAGTCGAGTCAACTCGCCGATCATCAGCGTTGGGCGGCGGCGATCCTCGCCGCGCGACTTGCGTCCGAATACGAGTACGACTACGCGGCCGCGCGGAGTTTCTGCGATCAAGCCAGACGGTTTTGCGAGGCGGATTCGATCGAGCGGATGACCGCGGACTGGTGGCGAGCCGACACGTTCGTGCAACAGGGCAAGACACCTGACGCGATCGAGGCCTACGAGGATCTGATCGACGCCCACTTCCACCGTCGATCAGGCTCGAACGTGATTGCCCGAGCGGAAGCGATCGTGAAGAAGCTGGGGGGACGCTGAACCCTCGCGGACGTCGCGGCCCTAGATGCCGACTGCGACGGCGCTACGACCGGCCATGTGCGACGGCTGGATGGCCTCGAGTTGCCGCAGGTAGTCCGCCAGTTCGTTCTCGCTGAACGCCTGGAGAAACTCTCGTCGGGCGGTTCGATTGAGATCCATGATTCGGTCGATAAGCTCACGCTTCGACATCGGTACGGTCTCCCACGATTGGCCGGCGAGTTGGCAACGAAGAGTAAAAATCCCTACGCGACAGCGGTGTGCCGCAACCACCTATCGGCGTGGCGCGCGGGGTGACTTTAGACATTGAACCGAACGAACGAGGCGTCCGTCGAAGGCCGCCAAAGGATGTGCAAACCACTGCCATGAGCAAGCGAGAAGTGCGCGTTGAAAACGAGAATCGGCAAGGTTCTACACATGGCCCGGGCGGCGGAACGATGACAGACGAACCGCACCGGTCGCCTCAACACGCCGTGAAACATCGCGCGCGGCGCGAGTTCGACGCTTGGGCGCACACCTATGACCGTTCGATCGTCCAGCACCTTCTGTTCCAGCCCTCTTATCGGATGTTCATGGAGGAGTTCTATCGCTGGCGATCCCCCCTGCCCGAATCGTTCGACCTACTCGACATCGGCTGTGGCACCGGCACCTGGACGGCAATGGTCGCGGGCAGTTCTCTGCCGGCGGGACGCGTCGTCGGGTTGGACTACTCGCTGTCGATGTGCGGCGTAGCACACACCAAGGCTGTCCAGATCGCAGCCGACGCGCCGACGTTTCTCAACGGCGATGCGGAACATCTTCCCTTTGCCGACCAGACGTTCGACGCCGTGACATGCAGCAACTCGTTCCATCACTATCCGCACCAAGCCGCCGCCGTCGCCGAAATGCACCGCGTATTGAGGCCGGGCGGTCGATTGATGATCATCGATGGATTTCGCGACAACGCGATCGGGTGGTTCCTCTTCGACGTCCTCATCACGCGCGCCGAAAGCACGCCCGATGCGAAGGTCCAACATGCCCCGTGGAGCGTCATGCGACGCTACTACGAAGAGGCGGGCTTCCGCGACATCCGACAGCGAAAGAAGAACATCTGGGCACCCATCTTCATCACCACCGGAACGGCCTGATGAGGCATCGCTCGCCACTGTCGCCCGCTTCGCATAGCATGGCGCAAGGACGCGGCACGGGGGGAGCTCAGCGTGTAACCGACCGAGTCAGCGACCCTCGCAGCAAGGTGATGGGCATGAAGAAACCGACGCCCGATGCTTCTCAGCGCGACGCGCAGGACCAGATCAACGACCTTCAGTCGGTCTTGCTGGTTTCGCGTCAACTCGCCGCGGCGAGCGAACTGCTCCCCCTGCTCGCCAAGGTCGAACAGGCCGCACGCGAAGTCCTCGACTGCGAACGCGCGACGGTCTTCCTCTTCGATCGCGAACGACACGAACTTCACAGCAGCATCGCAACCGGTGTCGACGAGATTCGTTTCAGCGCCGACCACGGCATCGCCGGTGAAGTCGTTCGCACGGGCAAGGTCATCAACGTCCCCGACGCCTACGCCGATCCGCGATTCAACCAGGACATCGACAAACGAACGGGCTTTCGCACGCGGAACATGGTCACGTTCCCGTTGCTCGGTTTCGACCAGAGTGTCGTCGGCGTCTTGCAGGTCTTGAACAAGGTGAACGGACAGTTCGATCCGTGGGATCACGAACTCGTCCAGACATTCGGTGCCCAGGTCGGTGTCGCCGTGCAGCGGCAGCTACTCCTGGAGCATTACGCCGAAAAGCAGCGCATCGAACGCGACCTCAACATCGCTCGGGATATCCAGAAGGGCCTCCTACCCCAGGAGGATGTCCGCATCGAAGGCTTCGACATCTCCGGATGGAACAAGCCCGCCGACGAGACGGGCGGCGATTGCTACGACTACCTCACGCTGCCCGACGGATCGCTGGCCATGACGATCGCGGACGCCACCGGTCACGGCATCGGCCCGGCCCTGATGATCGCCGAGTGCCGCGCGCTATTCCGGGCCACCACATCTCTATCGCAAGATCTCACCGAGATCACGACGCGCGTGAATAACCTGCTCTGCGAGGATCTGCCCGACGACCGTTTCGTGACGGCCTTCTTTGGTCTGCTCGACCCCGAGACGAGTACGCTGGATTATCTCAGCGCCGGCCACGGTCCGCTGATCAAGTACTTGAGAGCCGATGACGAGATGGTGGAGCTTGCAGCCAACGGCGTGCCGCTGGGCATCATGCCCGACATCGACTGGTCGGCGCCCGATCGCTTCGAGATGAACAGCGGCGACATGATGGTGCTGGTCACGGACGGGTTCTTCGAATGGCAGGACGCCGAGAAGGAACAGTTCGGCATGGACCGGACCTTCGACATCATCCGCACCTACCGCGACTGTTCGTCCGCCGAGATCATCCGCCGACTTCACGAGGCCGTCGTCGCCTTCGCGGGCGATATGCCCCAGTCCGACGACCTCACGGCACTCATCATCAAGAAGCGGTAGCCACCCGGATGTGTTCGTTGGGTCGCGCTGCTCGCGGTCCAATCTTATTCGTCGAGTGCGCGCGCCGCCGCGTGCCGCTGGGCCCCACCGAGCGCGTCGAGCATCGCCCGAATGCGCGGCTGGTCAGCGTCGAGTTCCAGCGACCGTCGCAGATGGGCAGCCGCTCTTTCGCGGGCCAGCGTCTGCCGAACGCCGGCACCGATCAGTCGCGTGTTGATCTGTCCCGCACCGTTGTGAGCCGCGATGCAATCGGGATCGATCCCCAGCGCCTCGCCGTAGGCGGCCAACGCGGGCTCGTCCTCGCCGAGCCGCAAGTGAGTCGTCGCGATAGCGCAGTGCAACTCGGCCGAGTCATCGTGCAGCCGCCTCGCCTCGAAGAGCGTCTGCAGGGCCACACGGTTCGCCCCGAACGAACGGAAGCAAGCCGCCAGCCCGATGGCGACAGGAAGCTGGGTCGCATCGATCGACCGAGCGTGGCGATAGGCGCGAACGGCTGCGCGCAGCGTCCGAGGCGGATCCATCGAGGTCGGGGCCGCAGCACGGAGATGCTCCGCCAGGGCCAGTGCGTATCCCAGGTTCTCGGGGTCGGATTTCACGGCGGCGCGGAAGTGTTCTGTGGCGTTGTCGAGATCGCCGGTGGCGGCGTTCATTTCGCCGAGTCGCGCATGAGCCGTCGCACAACGCGCGTCGGCCGAGACGGCCCGCCGAAAGGCCTCGGTCGCCTCGTCGGTCTTCGACGCGGCCAGAAGCTGCTCGCCACGGCGCACATGCGCCCGAGCCACTGCTCGATCCATCGAGTCGAAGACTGTCGGCCGACCGTTTTGACAACCGGCGATCAAGCAGGCGAGTAGGGCCGACACCCTCAGAACGGCCGCGCGGCCGCCGCCGGTCGCGATGGGCGTTCGTCGTTTGGATTCGGATTGACCGTCGTCAGGGATCATTCGACCTCTTGCTTTCGATTCGGCACGCTCCAACCCGCCGGCGGACGTCTCGCGGCAGCGTCGGGGACTCCCCGCATGCCTGCGGATGTGCCTATGCCGTCATTATCGGCAGTCGCCCCCCCGCAGTAGTGGGGAAATGCCTCGTGACTGCAGGGCAATCGCAAGAATGGCTTTCCCCACGATCAGGTGCGGATGCCCGATCCCGGGGCCATGATAGTTTCGGCGGCGAGAATCAGAGCCCAGAGCGGCAGGGAGGATACACCGCAGCATTCTTGCGATTGCCCTGCGCATGACTGCCTTGATCTGGCGGTCGGATTGACTCCGCCGATTCAGGACTTATGATCCCCAAGGTCGCTGGTCCGAGACTTCCCTCCCCGGCACAGTCATACCCGATCCCGAGCGGCCGAGAGGAGCCGAAGTCATGCGCACACTCGTCGCGATCCCGGTATACAACGAACAGAAGTATGTGACGGATGTTCTCGCCCAGATTCGCCGCCTCATGGACGACATCCTCGTCGTGGACGACGGCTCGACGGACGAGACGCCGACCATCCTCGACACAATCCCAGGCATCCAGGTCGTCCGTCACGAGCGGAACCTCGGCTATGGCCAGAGCCTCATCAGCGCCTTCGACTACGCCCAGAGCGAGGGCTACGACTGGATCATCACCATCGACTGCGATGACCAGCACGAGCCGGCCCGCATCCCGGCTTTCCTGGAGGCCGCCGCCCGAGGCGATGTCGACATCGTCTCCGGTTCGCGATACCTCGTCCGGCATCCGAGCGACTCGGCCGCTCCCGACGACCGTCGCAAGATCAACGTCCAGATCACGCATATGCTCAACGATCGACTCGGCCTCGATCTGACGGACGCTTTCTGTGGGTTCAAGGCGTTCAGCGTCCCGACCCTTGCGAAGCTCCGATTGACCGAGGCCGGCTACGCATTTCCGCTGCAGTTCTGGGTCCAGGCTGCGCGGCAAAACCTACGCGTCGGCGAACTGCCCGTCCGCTTGATCTACAACGACCCGACGCGGCACTTCGGCGGCGAGCTAGACGACCCTGCGGCCAGGCTCGGGCACTATCTCGACGTGTTCGAGAAGGAACTCGCCCAAAGACCCTGCTCGACCGTTTCTTCGACCACGAGTTGCTGCGGCGCCTGATCGCGAGTCGGGCCCAACAGACAACCGCACATGAGCAGTCCAGAACCACCGCTGTTCGCCCGGGTAGCATGACCACGCCAAGCACATCCGACATCGACGCACTGCGAGCCCCGGCTGAGGACGGCGAGACTTTGGTCTGGCCCGATCCACGGTCCCTCGTCCCGATCGCGGCAGCGAATCGCCAACTGCGGCATGCCTGCGACTTGTCCATCCTGGGACGACCCGCCCGCGAGTGGACCGCGTCCGCCGCCGCCCGCGACGATGGCCCGCTCGTCTTCATGACCGGCCATCAGCCGGCCTTCTACCACCCGGGCGTCTGGGCCAAGAACGTCGTCGCCTCTGCCCTGGTCGAGGAGGCCGACGGCAAGGCAGAGTTTCTGCTCGTCGACAGCGACGTGCCGCACAAGATCGCCCTCGAATGGCCCGACGACGCCGGGCCGACCTGCCGCGTGGAGCAGGCCGCCGCGGCGGGCGTGATGGACTGGCGATCCTACGAACACATCGCCGACCGAGCTTCGATCGACTACGACAAGATGTTCGACGCGATTCCGGCGACGTGGCGCAGCCAATCGGACACGCTTCTTGCAGACTTCCAGCGCGGTTTTCTCAGTCCTCCTCACGGCGAAGCGGATCATCCAGTCAGCTACGTCGAACGCTGGCAAGCGGGCATGGCCGCTGCGGATACCGCGCTCGGTCTGGCCACACCGATCTGCCGGCGGATCAGCGACATCTTCTCCCACGACACCTCCGCCGAACCGACGATGGCGATGCCTTTCGTCGCGCACTTGATCTTGGAGGCACCGCGTTTCGCCGCCGCCTACAACGAGGCGTTGGCCGCCTACCGCGGGCGTCGTGGCATCCGAGGCCGCCAACACCCCATCCCCGATCTCGCCGTATCCGCCGATCGCGTGGAGCTGCCGTTCTGGATGACGCACCACACCGATGGCAGGCAACGATTGGCCGTGTCGCACGATGGCCCGGACGTCATTCACTTGTGGGCGGCGGCCGATTCGGCCTTCACCCTTCGGCGGCGCGACTTGATCGCAGACCCGCATCGCACGCTCGCGGAGAACCTCGACGGTTGGCACATCCGGCCGAGGGCGCTGCCTCAAACACTGTTCGCTCGGATGTTCGCCTCCGATCTGTTCATCCACGGCATCGGCGGCGCGAAGTACGACCAGATCACCGACGACATCGTCCACCGATTCTTCGACGTTCGACCGCCGACCTACGCCTGCGTCTCGGCCACGCTGCAACTCCCGCTGCCGGTCTTCGACGTCGACGCCGAGCAGATCGCCGCGGCCGAACGAATCGCCCGAGACATTCAATACAATCCGCAACGTCATCTGCCGTCGTCCGCGCTGGAGGGTCCGTTGAAAGACCAAATCGCAGCACGGGCGAATGGCATCGAAACGAACCGACAGCTTCGCGCGGCCCCCGGCCACCATCGGGCTGCTCGCCGAACCGCCTACGCGGAAATCCACCGCGCCAACGCAGAACTGCTCCGCTTGATGCCGGGGCTACTCACTGAAGCGCGCGATCGTGTTCTGGATCACCGAACCAAACTGGCCCACAATCAGATCGCCCGATCCCGCGACTGGTTTTTCGCCTTGTATCCGAGCGAGAAGATCGCGCGGCTGCGTGATACGTTGCGAGCCGATATGGAATAGAGCGACCGAAGAGCCGCGGGCTTCAGCCCGCGCGGCCGCGGGCAGTCGCGCATCGTCCGATCGCCAAACGGCAAGCCGGATGGGACGCATGCCTGTTGTGAGCGGCTTGTCGTTCTCGCTTGGCCCCTGAGAGACCTTCCCCCGTGCCGAATGAAACCCCCATTCACTTGCCCGTCCTTCCGACGCTCGTCGTCGAGCATCTGAAGTCTGACGGCCCCGCTACGCTGGTGGATTGCACGCTCGGCCTCGGCGGGCACGCGGGGCTCCTGCTCGATCAAAATCCCGAGCTGCGTCTGATCGGTCTCGACCACGACGACGCGAATCTGGCCATCGCCGCCGAGCGGCTGAAGGCCCACGCGGGGCGTAGCCGCTTCGTCCAGGCAAGTTTTGCCGACCTCGACACCGTTCTGGCCGACCTCGGCGCCTCGAAGGTGGACCGGCTCCTGGCCGACCTCGGCGTCAGCAGCAACCAGATCGCCGACGCGGAAAGGGGCCTGAGCTTTGAGACGGACGGCCCGCTGGACATGCGGCTCGACCGGCGTCAATCGACGACCGCCGCGGACCTGATCAATAGCCTGAGCGAAAGCGAGCTGGCCGACCTGCTTTACTTGCAGAGCCAGGAACGCCAGAGCCGAAGAATTGCAAGGCGAATCTGTCAGGTACGAAGGCAAGGGCGCATCAACAGCACGGTGCTGCTCGCTCGGCTCGTGGCGGGGGCGTTGGGCGTGGACCCGGATTCTCGCCGGAGCCGAATCCACCCTGCGACGCGGACGTTCATGGCGCTGAGGATGAGCGTCAACCGCGAGACTGACGCCTTGAGCAGGCTGCTGAAGATTGCACCTGGCTTGCTCGCCCCACAGGGACGCATCGCCGTGATCAGCTTCCACAGCGTCGAAGACCGGTTGGTCAAGAACGACTTTCGGTCCCAGGCGCAAGACGGAGCGTATCGCACCCTGACGAAGAAACCGCTCGTAGCGGACGATTTGGAGCGAACGGAGAACCCCCGTAGCCGCTCCGCCAAGTTGCGCGTCGCCGAAAAGGTGCCGTCGGCTTGAACGTCCGAGAATAGCTGTTATACTCATCGCCAAGCACACGGAGGTGCTATAGTGACCAAGGAAACCAAGATCGGTCTGCTCGTCGGCCTCGCCTTCATCATCCTCTTTGCAATCATCCTTTCGGAGAAGGGCGCTACCCATACCGCGACCTCGCCGTCTGACCTGACGCTGGCCGAGGGCACGCCGCGTGGAGCGGCGGCCCCGGACGCCGAGCCCTTGAGCGGCATCGGCCAACTCGACGTCCGATCGCAGCAGCCTGCTCGCTCCGACAATAGCCACACCGTCATGCGCGAGGAACCGGCCGGCAGAGACATCCCGGCCTCGGACGATGATGTCCTCCCGCTTCCGTCGGCTGTCGTCAACCGCTTGAATCTCCACAAGATGGAGACCGAGATCGGCGTGGACGAAATCGAGGCGACGCCGGCTGGGCCGATGTCGCTGGCCGACGCACTCAGCGCCGCCTTGACGAAGTCGACGGCTGGTGAAGAGGCCCCTCCCGCTAACAGCGAGGTCCAGCCCGCCGAAGATCCGGCCGCGATGGCACGCGCGAGCGGCCTGGGGTCGAGCGGCGTCGAGCCGACGCGAGAGATCAAGAAGCCCGAGCCGAAGAAGCCGGACCCGCGTATGAGGATGAAGATCCTCGCCGCGCACACCGTTCAGCCCGGCGAGAGCTTGAGCAAAATCGCCGCGCGATACTACGGCCGTGCCACGCCGGCGAGAATCACCGCCATCTTCGATGCCAACCGCAAGACGCTTCCGTCCATCGACCGCGTTCGCGCAGGCAACAAGCTGGATATCCCCGAGCTGGATGACATGGAGACGATCTCCTTCGAGCCGGTCCGTAACTTTCCCGCCGCCGACGTGGTGGCCTCACGCGGTCGCCATCGCGAAGCCGGCGTCCGCATCCCGATCCCGGTGGACACGCTGGCGTCGAGGGCGTCGCGATCGCCTCGCGAGACGACGAGAAACGCCTTGCCCGAGCGAACCGCTCCAAAGCCCGCGCCGACGCCGCCCGACTTCCGATGGTACGAGGTTTGCGAAAAGGACACGCTCAGCGGTATCGCCAAGCGGGAACTCGGCAGCGAAAGAAGATTCCTGGATATCGCCAAACTCAACCGCGACATCATTCGTAACAAGAACGTGATCAAGCCGGGCTTGAAGATTCGCCTCCCGTTGAGGACGGCGTCGGCCAATCTCTCGGCCAATGCCCTGAGTGCCTTGGATCACGACGCCGCCACGCCGTAGCCTCCGGCCCACGTGCCGGGCGACCGTGGAACGCCGGGGCATCCGCGACGCTGGAGGATACGAACTAGTGCGTGGCCACGCTCGAATGAGCGGGTTGCTGTGGCGTGCTGCAGCTTTGCGGCACAGGCGTCCCGCCTGGGGTCTCACCGGTGAGACGCCCGTACCACAGAAGCGATACGAACCGGGTCAACCGCCATGACCGTCGCAAGAGCCATCTTCGTGCTGACCCTGATGGTCCTTGTGGGCATCACCGTCGTTCTCGTCCGGGGCGAGACCGCCAAGGCCGCCAACCGCGTACACGATCAACATCGTCGCAAGCTGGAGTTGGAGCGGTGCCTGTGGACGCAGGACATCGCCCTGGCGCGCCTCCGTGGCCCCGAGGCCATCCGCCACCGCGCGACCGAACTCGGCCTCAACGTCGTGCCGCCATCGCCGCGAGGGCCCTGACAGTCACAGCAACTGTGGCACCGGCGTCTCGCCGGTGGGACCACAGGCGGGACGCCTGTGCCACAGCGAGGATCCTCTGACGAACCCCTCGTTCCGGCCCGTGAAAGGAATGGATGCCTTGCGGTCGCACAGTTCACATCTCGCCGGTCGGTTACTCATAGGTACTGTTCTCGTCGCGCTCGTCGCCCTGGTTGGCCGGTTGATCTACATCAACACACACCACGGCCCGCGCTTGGCGGCCAAGGCGCTTCGCCAGCAGAAGTCCAGCGTCCCGATCCACGCGAGGCGAGGTTTCCTGGTCGACGTTCGCGGGCGGATCATCGCCGGCACCATGCTGCGCAAGAGCATCTTCGTCGACCCCCAAGTTCTGCCCGACAAGAAGGTCGCCGCCCAGACCGCCGCGGACATTCTCGGCGTCAGCATGGGGGAGATCGCCCCCGACCTCCACGCCGCCGGCCGAAGCCGTTTCTTCGTCGTCGGTCGGGGGATCACCGAATCGCAGGCTCGACGAGTGAAAGAGGCCGACATCTACGGCCTGGGCCTGTTCACCGAGCCCTACCGCACGTATCCGATGGGCACGCTGGCGGCGAGTCTCGTCGGGTTCGTTTCCCCCGATAGCAGAGGCGTCAGCGGCCTGGAGCATCAGTGCGACAGTTGGCTGCGAGGCGAGAACGGCGTCAAGACCATCGTTCGCGATGCTCGTCGCAAGGCATTCTGGCTTGCCGATGAAGGCTATCACCCCGCTCGCGACGGCTTTCATGTTGTCCTCACGATCGATACGGAGATCCAAGCCGCCGTCGAACGCGAGGTCGCCGCCGCCGTCCAACAGTTCGAAGCCGAAAGCGGCATCGCCATCGTCATGGACCCCGCCACCGGCGCCATCCTGGCCATGGCCAACTATCCCGGCTTCGACCCGAACTGCTATCAGGACTACAGCCTCTCGCGCTATCGCAATCGGGCCATCACCGATCCCTACGAGCCCGGCAGCACGTTCAAGCCGTTCATTGCCGCCGGCGCGCTCAACGAAGGCGTCGTTCGGATGGGCGAAGTGTTCGATTGCGAGGGCGGCTCGTGGCGCGACGGTCGCCGCACGCTCAACGACCACCATCCGTACGGCTTCCTCACGTTCGAGGAACTCCTCATCAAGTCCAGCAACATCGGCATGGGCAAGATCGGCCACCGTCTCGGCAACAAGCTCCTCTACAAGTACGTCAAAGCGTTCGGCTTCGGTGAACGGACGGGCATCGACCTCTCCGGCGAGGATGCGGGGATCCTCCAACCCCTATCGCGCTGGACGAGCTTCTTGACGACTAGTCTGCCGATAGCGCCAGAGATCGCATGCGCGTCACTGCGACTCACTCACGAGAT
>CAYYPB010000027.1:0-13125 GCA_964473405.1 uncultured Planctomycetaceae bacterium | reverse complement strand
CTACCCTCCAAGGCTCAAGCGAGCCCACCCGCCGCTCGTACTCCACTCGGTCGAGGACGACGCCGTCATCTCCATCGATACGTTCCGAGGCAAGAAGCTGCTGCTGATCCATCTCGCCACCGGGTCGCCCGCCTCCCATGATGCCGCCGTCCAGTGGCAGACCGCCACTCGGCAGCTCGTGGCCGACGGGAAGCTCGTCGTCCTCGGCGTCGTGCAGGCCCTCCGCAGGGATCGCTGCCGGCTCTTGGCTCAATGGAAAGGGTTGGACATCCCGCTTGTGTACGATCCGCTGAACTTGGCGGGCGTGAGCGAGGTTCCCCAGATCGTGGGGCTGGACAGGCATGGGGCCGTTCGCCTCATCGATCCGGACTCGGTTGAACAGTTACAAGCTTATGTCGCAAAGAGGTTTAAGAAACGCAAGAAGAGCCAGAGAGAACCGGTCCTGGAGCCGCCCGACCCGCGTTACACACTCCGCACGGCAGAGGAAGCACGGAACGTCAAGGGCTGGCGAGCGCACGCAGACGCCCTGGTCCAGGCCGGCGAGCCGCCCCACATCGATGAGGCGATCCGCGCCTACGGACGGGCGATTAAGGAGGATGACGAAGACGCGATGAGCCACTATCGACTCGGCGTCGCCCTGTGGATTCGCAGCCAGCGACCCGAGCGACAACCCGGCGATCTCCAGGCAGCCATCGCATCCTGGCGTGCGGCCTTCCGATGTGATGCGGACAATGAGTGTCTTGCATCCAGATCCACACAGTTCGGCCTCTTGGAGGAGAAGCCTGCCGCCCTCTTTGGGTGGGTTTCAGACGCTCGAAAAGAGATCGCGGCAAAGGGCAACAGGCCCATCGCGCTGGCCAGCGAACCGGCCGAGGTGGAGATGGCCGGTCCCCGCGAGAAGTTTGTCACCGTCAAGGCGGCGGCGGGCGGACCCGAGCCCGACAGTGCCGCGGTTCCCGACGTGCGCAAGCTGATCGAGTTCGAGGCGGTCGTGGTGAAGCCCATCAGCTCGAGGAAGAAGCGGTATCGCCAAGTTCTGTTGGTTTTTCGGCCCAGTGCCTTTTCCGGCGGCCAGTGGCACGAGACCAACGAACCGATGCGCGTCTGGCTCCGCGCGACCACGGGGATGAGTCTCGATCGGCGATTCATCGAGCATGTCGTTCCGGACGGCTCGACGGGTGATGGCGTCCGCATCCTCAATGTCGAGGTGAAGCTGCCGAAGAAGCACAAGGGAAAACCCGTAAGGATCAAGGGTGTGGCGGTCTATTCCGCTGCGTCCGGAGGAGCCCCCCAGTTGCTCCGCCAGGAGTTCGAGGTCGACGTGAAGTGAGCGAGGACGTCGGATCGACGGGCCCTACTGCATGACCACAGTTGCCTCTGCAGATTCATCGCTCGATGGCTGTCTGTGGCACAGGCGTCCCGCCTGTGGTCCCACCGGCGGGACGCCGGTGCCACAGAGACGGTTGGAGCCTCGTCGCCCCGCAGATTCGTGTGTGGCGATGCACTACCCTATCGCACGACGATGATCGTGCCGGGTGCCGCGTGGAGGTGCGCCGCGGCACTGCCCTGGTTGATGGCGATCTCGAGCATGCCGGTCGAACCGATGACGGCGACGACCTCGCCCGGGTTGACGTCTGCGAATGTCGAGTGCAGATGCCCCACCCGCAGGGGTCCGACATGGACGTTGAGCCTGTCGATGGGGCCTCGGACGGTGCCCAGATCCCCCGAACTGATATTCGAGACTACATTTCCGAAGTGATCGACGTAGAGAACCTGCCCTTCGAGCCCGCCGTGTTCCAGGAGCTTGGGGCGTTCGATGTTGAGCAGTTCGAGTTCGCGGACCGCGGGACCGAGCTTGTCCATCCCCGCCCCCTGCCAGAGGTGGCCGGCCACGGGCGCGAAGACGTCGCGACCGTGGAATGTCGAACTGACCTCGGATCGGTAGAGTCGTTCGTTTTCGACCGAGCGGAGTTCCTCGAGGATGAAGTCGCGGTGGATGAAGCTCAGCAGCCCGTTGTCGGGGGCGAGAATCGTCTGACCCGCATATCGGGCGGCCAGGATGCGCCGCGGTCCGCCGACGCCGGGATCGACGATGGCGATATGGATCGTGTCCTGCGGGAAGTGCTCGAAGACCTGACGAAGAATGAAGGCCCCATGGACGATGTCGTGAGGCTGGATCATGTGCGTTACGTCGATGATCTGGGCCATGGGCGCGCGCTGAAGGATGGCCCCTTTCATGCAGGCGACGTAGTGATCGCTCTCGCCGAAGTCAGTCAGTAGTGTGATGGCACTCATGGGTCTAGGGGCCCTGTCCGAGGTCTGTTGATCTCGCCTTCTCTGGCATCGGACATCACCAGGGCTGTCCCTGAGAAATCGTCAGAACCAAAATCATCCCCATCGCCGCCAGCGACCAGCAGAGTAGCCTGCCGGTCCAGGCTTGTGCGCGGCTCTTGAATGACGCTGCATGTGTGTTTTCGGGCATCGGCTTGTCCTTGCTCGGAGGAAAGTTGCGTTTCACGCCAAGCGGGAGATGAAGCAGCCTGCGTGCCGCACGGCCTTGGGCGGGGTGGTTCGGCTCGGCTCGACGGGGACGGCCATTTCAGGGGTGGATTATGGGAACCTGGAGGGCTCTCCGGTCGTAGGGACCGTGGCGATTGTGCGGGCATGTTCGCGGACCGGCTGAATGCTGTGCGTTCTACTGTAATTAATGACTCGTTATAAGGTTACGTCTTGTGGCCTCGCGGCGATCGCCAAAGCAGACAATGTGCGGATCCTATCCCCGAGAGTCAACGGTGAGGGGACCGGCCACTTGATTTTCGTCAGGCAGCCACTAGGCCCGTGCGATAGTATATTCACCCATGGGGTGTCCGGGCATCGGTTGGCCTTGGGCGAGCCTCAATGCTTCGCGGGGTGCGGCACCGCGGATGATTCGCCGCCAATGCAACGAGGAAGCATGTCAATCCCTGGACTGTTCCACTCATTGAAGCCGAGTGAGGGTCGTCGGAAGCTCTCCACCGATCGAGAGCCCTGGTATCAGCAAGTTCGGTCGATCACCGGATGGCCCCTCATCGTAGCGGCGGGCTTCTGGGCCTTGGCCACGCTGATCCTGATCTCCGGTGACGAGCCGTTCGGCTATTCGACTGAGATGGTGCTCAAGCAGCCGATCCTCTCTCGCGTCAACTTCGAGCGGGTCAATGCGTTCCGCACAGAGACCACTCGCCGGAAGGTCCAGCAGGCCGTGCCCAACTACTTCCGCCTGGACGGACAGCTCGTCGAGGCGATTCAGGCCGAGTTCCGCGATCTCCACGCAGCCGTCAAGGCATCTGAGAACTTCGAAACATTCAAGGCGACGCACGAGTCGCATTGGCCATTGGACGAGGCCGCGTTCGGCGTCTTCAAGTCTCTGACGGACGCGGCCGGCAGCGAGCAGTTCAAGGGCAACGTCGACACGCTGGCCAAACGTCTGGCCGAAGAGCCGATGTGCAAGCAGGCGGAAGTGGAACGGGAAGTCCGCAGTACCGCGAGTGCGGTCATGCTCGATCGAGGGGACGGCCGATTCCGGGCAGTGCCGAAAGAACGACTCATCTATGCGAGAGAGCCGGCGCAGGTCGAGGCACTCTCCGAGAGGATCGTGCGATTCCTCTTCGCTAAGGAGATTCTGCCGGTCCTGAAAGGGATCATCCGCAAGGCCATCGCTCCGGCACAGGGGACGTACCACCCGATCTGCGTGTTCGACGACGCTTTCACCAAGTCGAAGATCGCCGAGGCCGGCGGGATCGCTCCTGTGACGGACGAGTACGAGGCGGGAGACCGGCTCCTCAAGGCGGGGCCGATCAACGACGAAGCCCTGGCTCTCCTGAAGATCGAACACGAAGAGTACCTCAAGCAACGCAACAGCGACCCACAGCTTCGCGTCGACTGGCACAAGAAACAGGCCGGGCTGATGGGCGTGATCTTGCTCGTGACAGTGGGCCTCGTCATCTTCACGTGTCGTTCCCAGCCGAGAATCGCTCGGAGGACGCCGCGCGCAATCGGCGTCGCAGGGCTTCTTCTCGTCATGCTGGTCGTCGATCGCTTCATTCTGCTGGAGATCGATGACTCGCCGATGTGGAGCGTGATGACGCTGACCATGACGGCGGCGATATTGACCATCGCCTATTCCCAGTTGTTCGCACTGGGCGTCACGATGGCGCTGTCGTTGCTGTCCGTCCTCGCGCTGGGGGCTCCGTTCAGTCTGTTGATCGTGCTGTTCAGCGTATCGGCCGTGACGATCCTGCTGTTGCGCGAGGTTCGGTCTCGTATGAAGATGCTCCAGGTGGGCATCGTCGCAGCCGCTGCCGCCAGCGTCGGGGCCCTATTGGTCGGGCTCGCGGACGGTCGTGGGGCCGATTGGCTCGGCGCTGCCTATGCCTTTGTCGCCGCCTTGGCGGGGCTCAGTCTAGTACACGTGCTGCTGCCGGTCATCGAGAAGGTCTTCCGCGTCACGACGAGCCAGACGCTCCTCGAGTGGGCGGACACGAGCAAGCCGCTCTTGCAGACGCTGATCCAAAAGGCGCCTGGAACCTGGCAGCACAGCCATCTGCTGGGTAGCGTGGCTGAGGCGGCCGCCGAGGAGATCGGTGCCAACGGGCTATTGGTCCGCGTCGGCGCTCTGTATCACGACATCGGCAAGGTCTGCAAGTCCAACTATTTCGTCGAAAACCAGGAAGCCAAGATGAATGCCCACAGTGGGCTGGCACCGACGATGAGCCTTCTGGTCATCCTCGCCCATGTCAAAGACGGTTTGGCGATGGCCCGCGAGCATCGTCTGCCGCCGGTGCTGCATCGGTTCATCGCCGAGCATCATGGCACGACGGTGGTCAAGTACTTCCACCACATGGCTTCGCAAGAGGCCAAGGCCACGGGCTCGGCGCGCGAAGTCAGCGACTCGGAGTTCCGGTATCCCGGGCCCAAACCGAGGTCGCGAGAGACTGCGATCCTCATGCTCTGCGACAGCACGGAAGGCGCGATCCGCACACTGAGCGAGCCCACGGCCGGCCGCATCGAGAGCGTTGTTCACGAAATCGTGATGGCTCGCCTCATGGATGGCCAGTTCGACGACTGCGACATATCTCTGAAGCAGCTCGCCCGAATCGAGCAGAGCATTGTCAAGAGTATGCGGGCCATCTACCATGGCCGCATCGCCTATCCCACGAGCGGTCACGAAGAGAAGGAAGTTCAAGCCCGCACAGCATGACCGAAACGGACGATCAAGACGACCAAGCCCCGCCCTCCGGGCGCCGCGGACGCACGCTGGAGATCACCGTCGGCGAGGTGCCGGACAACATGGCCCCGCTCATTCAGCAGGCCGCACGCCGCGCACTCCAATCCCATGGATTTCGCCAGGGGCGGTTGGATATCGCCGTTCTCGGCGATGCCGAAATGCGCCGACAACACGCTCGATGGAGCGGTGACGATTCGACGACCGACTCGTTGGCCTTCGACCTGCGAACAGAGCCGACGGACGGACTCGTGGACGGCCAGTTGCTCGTCTGCAAGTCCGTGGCTCGTCGTCGTGCGCGATCCCGCAAAGGTGATTGGCGAGCGGAGCTGCTCCTGTACGTCATCCACGGGTGCTTGCACCTGTGCGGCTTTGACGACCACGAGGTGGACGACGCGACTCGGATGCACGAGGAGGAAGATCGCCTCCTCACCGTCTTGGGTTGGGGGGCTGTTTTTGGCGGCGACGGACGGCGGAAGTCCGCGAAGGCCGTTCCACGCTCGCCTCAGGGGATGCGGGAATGAGAATCGCCGCGGTGCAATTGCGGATCGCTCCAACGTCTCGGACGCGTACGCTTCAGCGCGCGCTGGCGGCGATTGACGAGGCGGCCGGCACCGACCCCGCTCCCGATCTGATCGTGTTGCCGGCGTTCGCGGATGTGTTTGACTTCGCCTCGGGCGGAACGGCTCTGAGCGAGAGATTGCACGGACAAGTGATGGCTGCCTGCGGCGTCCGCGGTAGAAGTTGGGGGCTCTTCGTCGCACTGGCGTTCGCCGAACGATCGGCGGATCGGCCGTTTGTTACGGGCCTCTTGCTCGATCGTGACGGTGACATTCGGCTGTCGCAGAGACAGGCCTCTTTCAGTGGATCGCAGAAAGCCGTCTTCGCCGCCGGCGACAGCTTTGCATCGGCCGACATTCTGCTCGGGCGATTCGCCATGCTCGTCGGCGACGACGTTCTGGATGGCGCGGCATGGGACGCCGCCGCACGATCAGGCACTCAGTGCATCATCGCACCGACCTGCCGGCGGCGGGACAAGAAGGGTCGCGCCGCGCCGGTGGATGTCCTCGCAGTTGTGGCCGATCATGCCGATCGCTGCGGTTTACCTTGTGTCGTGGCCGATGTCACGACGGGCGGTGAGACCGCCGACGGCGACTGTCCCGGTTTCAGCGCGATTGTCGACGACTGCGGCAAGGTGCTCGCGAAATCGAATACAAACGACACGGCGATCCTCTGGGCGGATGTGGTTCTGCCCGACGTGGAAGCGATATCGAGCGATGGAGAAGGCGCTCCGAACTGATCGGAGCACTCGGCAGAGAGTATTCGATGATCCCGATGGTCCTGGCAATTGTATTGACGGTTCTGGCCCTGCTCTGTGGCACGGCGGCGCTGTCGGTTCAGGAGGCGTCCTCGACGCGGCTGGGGGCTATTCTCAAGGGTCGCGGTCGCGAGAATGTCCTGGATCGGTTCTTCAAGCACCAAGCCGACCATGCCCGAACCGCGACGGCGTTTCAGCAGATATGTATCACCCTATTTGTCTTGACGGTCTTCATCTCGATCGATCCGTCGGAGTCTTGGTACCTCAAGCCGCTGCAAGCCCTTGCCATCTGCGCGCCCTGGCACTTGTTGTTCGGCGTGGGAATCCCCGCAGCATGGGCGCGCTATGCGGGAGACCGATACCTCGCTGCGATCCTGCCGCTGCTCGAAACGGCTCGGCGAGCAAACAAACCTGTCCTGGTGGCGATCGACTTTGTGGACGAGATCGTTCGGCGGCTCGCCGGGGCCCCGCGAGAGGGGCAGAACCAATCGGAGCAGATCGAAATCGAGATCATGGACGCCGTCAGCCACGGCGAAACGACCGGTACGGTCGATCCCGGTGAGCGGGAGATGATCAAGTCGGTCATGGTGCTCGACGAAACCGATGTCGGCGAGATCATGACACCCCGGACGGATGTCGTCGGCATCGATGTGGGGCAATCGTACGAACAGACGCGCGCCCTGGCCGTTACCGACGGGCACTCGCGCATTCCGGTCTACGAAGAGTCGATCGACCACATCGTCGGCGTGTTGTATGTCAAGGATCTGCTCCGCTGCGATAATGCGGCCACGTTCTCGTTGCGGAGCGTGATGCGCGGTGTCACGTTCGTTCCCGAGACGAAGGACTTGGCCTCGCTGCTGCGGGAGTTCCAGGCCAACCGCGTGCATATTGCCATCGTAGTAGACGAATACGGCGGCACGGCGGGGCTAGTGACCTTCGAGGATATCCTCGAGGAACTCGTTGGCGAGATCACCGACGAACACGACCCCGAACCGGCCGCGCCGCCGATTCAGCGAATCGACGACCGGACGGCGGACGTTGATGGCCGCGTTCGCGTCGAGGAACTCAACGAAGTACTCGATATCGAGCTGCCCGAGGATGACGCCTACGATACGGTCGGCGGGTACATTTTCAGCAGGCTCGGTCGCATCCCTTCGGTTGGCGAGGAGATCACCGAGGGGTTCGTCAGGATCGTCATCACCGAGGCCGAGGAACGAAGCGTCGGCCGGCTTCGCGTTCATTTGCCCGAGCCAACCTAAAGCCACCGATGGTATTGGCGGGACGAACGCCGATACCATCGGCGGCTTTGTGGATTACATTGTCCATGACACTCATCCCCGACACCGCCATCACGCTTCGCCGGCTCGACTACAGCGAGACGTCGCAGGTTCTCGTCATGTTGACACGGGACCACGGCCAGCAGCGGCTCATCGCCAAGGGAATCAAACGCGGCACGAAGAAGCGCGTCGCCGTCGGAATCGACCTGCTCGAACTCGGCAGCGTCGTCTTCTCGCAACGACCGGGCAAGGAACACACGCTGGCCACGCTGACCGAATGGCGACAGGAAGACACGTTCTCCCATCTGCGCCGCGATTTGGCGAAATGCTACGCGGGCCAATACGCCGCCGAGGTGACGTCGCAACTATTGGAAACGCACGACCCTCATCCGGCCCTGTTCGATGGGCTGCGCTATTTGCTTCTGACCCTCAAATCGAACGAACCCTTGCGACCGCTCGTGACCTATCTGTGGCTGCTGCTCAGCGAGATCGGGCTTCGGCCGGAACTGTCGCGCTGCGTGAATTGCCATCGAGACGTTCGAGGAGATGCCGGCCTGTACTTCAGCTCGCGGCAAGGAGGGGCTATCTGTCGCGATTGCGAACCGGCGATCGTCGAAAAGCGTCGCATCGTCCACGGCGTCATCGAGGAGTTGATCGGCGAGCCGCCTTCGGACGCCGCGCCGCCGCCGAAGGCCGCGTTCGGCCTGCTCGACTACCACCTGCGCGAACTGATGTCCCGCCCGGCGAAGCTCTCGGTACTGCTCAGGGCGGCGCTCGGCATGTCTGCCCGTATCTGAAACCGCGCGACAACGCGGACGGCCAGGATCAGAGCCGTCCCGGCGCGCCGAGATCAGGGAACGCTCGTCGCCCGATCGATCTCGTCCCGTAGATCGCGAGGAACCAGGGTCACACCGCCGGGACTCGGGTAACGCAGCCAGAGCGGTCGCTGCTGGAGTTGGGCCGCGCGAACGCCGTTCGACGATGCCATATCGACCGTTACTTGAAAGAAGTCGTCAACGAGGTAGTACACTATGTACGCGCCTTGCTCGCCGTAGTGCGTGACGGCGCGATCGCGGCTGTTCGGGATCATCAGCGCGTCCAACTCGGCCAGCGTCATGCCGGGCTTGATCTTCTGGGAGATGAACTTGTCCCAGCTCGACCGGACCATCTGCACAGTGGACTGCCAGTAGTCCAGATCGAAACCGAGGTTCGAGCCGAGCTCCTCCAGCGGTTCGATTCGCTCGGCGGCCGACCCAACGGGCGTCGGTGCGGGCGCGGGGGCGGCGCAGGCCAGGCCGGTCGCCAGCAACACCCAAACCGTCAAGATCGTAGTTCTCATCGTTGATTCACCCTGCCGCTACGGAGCCTGCGCCGCGGGCATACCGGAGGCCACCTCGATCGCGTCACGCTACAATGATCGTATCGGCATCCCGATGGCAGGGCGGCGACCGATGACTCGCCCGCCGGAGCCGACGACTTGCGGACCAATGGCCATGATGATTCGAGAACCCTCTTTCGCGGGCAGATTCTACGCCGGCTCGGCCGATGCGTGCCTCGCCGAGGTCGAAGGCTGCCTTCAACGAGCGGCCGACGCCAAGGCCGACGACGCCGTCACCGTCGAGACCGACCGCATCATCGGCGGCATCGTGCCCCACGCCGGTTGGCTGTACAGCGGGGCCATCGCCGCGCGCGTCATCGCCGAGATTGCCGCCCGCCCGCATCCGCAGGCGGTCATCATCTTTGGGGCCGTCCACGTTCTGCACGCAGCTCGGCCGTCCATCTTTGCGTCGGGCGCTTGGGAAACGCCGTTGGGCTTGGCTGAGGTCGACGCTCGCCTGGCTGAGAGGCTGCTAGGCCAGACGGGCCTTCTCGACGCCGACCCGCATGCCCATGACGGCGAGCACAGCATCGAGGTCGAGGTGCCCTTTGTTCAGCATCTGCTGCCCGACACGCTCATCGTGCCGATCATGGTTCCGGTCAACGACAGCGGTGCCTCGCTCGGGGCGGCCGTCGGCCGCGCGTGCCGGAGCTATGGCGTCGATACGGTGTTCCTCGGTTCGACGGACCTGACGCACTACGGCACGAGCTTCCGTTTCACGCCCCAGGGCGAGGGACCGCAGGCTCTGCGGTGGTCAAAGGACGTCAATGATCGTCGGATGATCGACCTGATGCTCGATATGCGGGCCGACGACGCCGTGGAGGAGGCGGTCACGCATCGCAACGCCTGCGGCGGCGGTGCCATCGCCGCGACGCTGTCAGCCTGCACGGCCTACGGTGCCGAAAGGGCAACGCTACTGGAACACACGACAAGTGCGGAGATAAGCCGCGCGTTCTCGAACGCTCCCGCCCACGACGCCGTGGGTTACGCAGGGGTTATGTTCAACTGACGTCCAAGGAGGCCCGCCCATGGTCGACACGTTCAAGGAGTTGATCGCGAAGCAGTTCGAGGCTTCACTCTGCACCTTAAACAGTTGCGTTGAACAGTGCCCCCCGTCCGCCTGGAATGCGCCGGTGGCGAGCCTTGCGTTCTGTCAGGCCGTGTTCCACGCGTTGTTCTATGCGGATTGCTACCTCGGTCAAGATACGGAGTCCCTTCGATATCAGCCCTTTCATTGCGAGAATTCGGAGTTCTTCCGCGACTACGAGGAACTCGATGATCGCAAGCAGAAACTGCTGTACGACAAGGAATCGATCATCGCCTACATGGCATTCTGCCGCCGCAAGCCTCGAACGTGATTGCCGCGGAAACAGCCGAAACGCTGAACGAAAGATGCGGATTCGATTGGCTACCCTTCTCCCGGGCCGAGCTGCACGTCTACAACATCCGGCACATCCAGCATCATGCAGCGCAACTCATCTTGAGATTTCGGTTGAGTACCGAGGTTGACACTCCGTGGTGCAGATCTGGCTGGCGAGAGTAGGAAGATATCTGGGAGTGCCTCCTGTGTCTTCGCCGTTTCCCGAAGTAGATACTGCGTTCTGTCATGCGAATCCCGCGAGTGCAGCCGCCACCTCTGAGAGAAGGCCGTGTTGAACGCGCCTTCCGCTATTGGGGCGAGCTCAGCACGCTATCGATGAAACCGAGGATGTCCAGGTCGTCGGTAGCGAAGTCGTTGTTCATGTCGCCGTTGTCGATGCCGCAGGCGGGGTGGGCTGCGACGTAGGCGGCGGGATCGAGCAGCGCGGTGACGAACGGCTGGATGTCTCGTGCGTCGTAGAGACCGTCGCAGTTCATGTCCCCGGCCGGATTCTCTACGACCGTCAGGATCTGGTCCATCGCCACGCCGTTCTCGATCTGCACAAGGCCGGACGGCCAGCGGATGCGGGCCTTGTCGATGAAGGTAGCGGTGGCCAGTCCGAACTCCGCCGGCAGGCTGTTGAACGAGCCACGACCCGCCCCGCCGCTGATTTCCTTGACCGTTGTGCGAAGGTCGGTCGTCACTTCGATTCTCGCGCCGATGGCGCTTCGGTTGCTGCGCACGCCCACCAGTTTGAGTGTCAGCCAGTGATGGCCTGTCACGGTATCGTTGCGCCAGAGCTTGGTCGGCTCACCGGCGTCGGCCGTGACGCAAAGGTCCAGATCGCCGTCGTTGTCGAAGTCGGCGAACGCCACGCCGCGACCGTCGAAGGCCGCCCCACCTTCGAGCCAGGCTGTCTGATCGGAGAAGGTGCCATCGCCGTTGTTATGGAAGAGCACGTTGGGCGTGGTTGTGGCACTGAACCCGTTGGTGACGAAGAAGTCCTCCCAGCCATCGTTGTCGATATCCCCTGCGTTGCAACTGATTCCCCAGCCCGTCGCGTCCAGCGTGCCGGCCGCGGCGGTAATCTCGGCGAAGGAAGTCCCGAGACCGTTCAGGTTCTCGTACATCGCGTTGGTCTGAGTGGGCCACGTTGTCCAGTAGAGATCGAAGTCCAGGTCGTTGTCATAGTCGAACGACAGCACGCCCATGCCGAGCCCTGTCTTGTTGATGCCCGCGGTGGCGGAGACGTCCGTGAGTACACCGCCGGCGTTCATGAACAGTCGATTCAGATCGCCGCTTCGGTTGCCGGTGAAGATGTCGACGTATCCGTTGTCGTCAATATCACTGCAGACGACGCCGACGCCCGTTCCCGAGTTGGCCGAGATGCCGACGGCGGCGGAGACATTCTGGAATTGGAGCCCACCGAGGTTTTCGTAGAGTATGTCAGGACCTATGGCATTGACGTAGATGTCGAGGAGGCCGTCTCTGTTGTAGTCGAGGAAGGCCATTCCACGGCTGCTGGATGTGTCGGTGGTCCCGGCAGCGGCGGCAATCTCCGTGAACTTGTACTGGCCGCCGACGCCTGTTGGGCCGTCGTTTCGATAGAGTAGGTCGGCGGCGAGCCCAAAGATGACGACATAGAGATCCAAGTCCCCATCGTTGTCCAGATCGCCGAACGCAGCTCCCACGCCCCAGTCCACATCCCCGACGCCGGCACCCGCGGTGACGTCGGTGAACGCACCGCCGCCGTCGTTGCGAAACAGTGCGTTCGCCACGCCGTTGTTGGTCAGATACAGGTCTTCGTCGCCGTCGTTGTCGTAGTCTCCCCAGGCCAGCGACTCGGTCAGGACGTTGGCGAGTCCGACGTCGGCGGACAGCGTGATGTCTGCGAATAGAGGGGGTGGAACCGCCGACAGCTCGATCGTCGCTGTGGCGGCGAGACACGATGCGAGAGTCACGGTACGGATTATCCATCGGCGGCGAACCTGCATGGTTGTTCCTCCTGGTTTGTCGGAAACGAGTGCGGTCGAGTGAATGCGGAGGCACAGCCGCTGGACGGGCACGCAACCTGCGTCAGGCACGACCACGGACACATCCAGGACTAGATCAGGAGCCTCCTCTGCTCTTCGATTCACATTCCCGGCGTGCGTCGGATCATTGCAGGGATCGGCGTGTTTCTTTCAGGTTGTTCGCGGAGTACGTCCCGATCATGGGCCGTTTGTTCGTCATTCGTATCGTGTCGATGGGGAGTGGGCCGTGGAGTCGGTCTTGCCTTGCACGCATCGCTGGCGGACACTTGAGACGGTTACGCCGATGTCCAGAGCACTCGGCTGGCCCCAGTCGGCGGGCTCGGGGACTCGTTCGACGCCCCTGGAGAGGTGGCCGAGCGGTTTAAGGCGGCGGTCTTGAATTCTACTCTGATGCCACGAACCGCCTTCCTGAGTCTTGATTCCCTCGTAAAAACCCCGTGAGTCTTGTGCCGCGTGGCCTGTGTCTTGCTGGTTGGATTGGTGTGACGTTGTGAAGTCA
>CAYYPB010000026.1:0-13451 GCA_964473405.1 uncultured Planctomycetaceae bacterium | reverse complement strand
GGCATCCTCTCGCTTGACGGGTTGATCGCGATCCGTCGCGAAGTGTAGCGGCTCGGCCCGTCGAGTGGGAGCGCCTTGACCCAATGGAACGAGCGGAGACGACCCGTACTCGGATCGCCTCCGCTCGCTCGCAGCGGTCGCGTCGGACACGGTCCGACCACGTCCGCTCATGGCATGATGCAAGGCCGCGAACTAGCCGCCCACGGGCGTCGGTTCGGCGGGCTGACCCTCGATGTCGTCGATCGGCACGGGCGTCACGCCAGGCCGAACGAGTTCGATGGCATCGAGGCCGAAGTCGTGCAGATCCTCGAGCGGTCGCCAGACGTCCATCAGCGCGCGATTGCGGCGGATCACGCAGCCGCACTCGCAGAGCAGATCGCCGTCGTCAATCCACCCATAGTGTCGATCACAGAAACCCTCCTCCACGGAGAAGAGGACCCTCCCGTTCGACATCACATAGGCTGCGTCCAGTCCATAGTCGCGATCGACCGGCTGCGGGTCGTCGATGTCAATCGGAATGGGACACGGGTGGAAGTGGCGAAGCAACTGAGCGTTGGTTCGGTAGATCGTTCCGTCCTCCTTCAGAAGATCGCCGTGCTTGACGAGGCGATTGAGGTGGCGCGACCAGAAGTTCGTCTCCGAGGAGAAATAGATGTCTCGACGGTTGATGGACACGTCGTCCGAGCTGTCGGCAGGAGAGATCGTGCGTCGCGTGTGGACCGCGTCAAGCCCGACGCCATCAATGGAAATCGGCCCCGGCACGAAAGCGCGGATCAACTGCGCATTCGTTCGGACGATCCTGCCCATTGTCGAGAGCAGATCGCCGTGGTGCAATCGCCCAAGCGTCTCGCTCCAGATCGACTCCTCGGTCGAGAACCAAATCTCGCGTCGCGGAGCCGCGCTGGGGCTCGTGCCCAATACGGGCGTCGTGATGTTCTGGTAGGGGAATGTCACGGCGTCCAGCCCGAGGTCAGGCACGATCGGCATGATCCCCAGTCGTTGCGTGAGCCGCTGGTTCCTGACTCGATAGGGTCGGCTTTCCCAGAGCAGATCGCCGTCGCTCACCGGGAAGATGATGTGGGGAAAAGCTCCCGACGTGAACCCCACCTCTGTCGAGAACCAGAAGTCGCCCACGGGGCAGGCGCACACGGTCGGATCCGGCGAAGGAACCGAGCCGACACCGCCCGCCAGGGCGATCGCCGGCGAACACAGACACGCCGCGGCCAATACCGCGGCCACCGAGAAGGTCTTTCCAACTGTCATTCTACACCATCCTTTCAAGTCGTTCTTTGGTTCACCCACTCCACCATTGGAGAGGAAGGCAACCCGCCCGCCTCAGAAGCACGCATGCTGATGTCGAGCAGAAGATCCGGACGCGGACCGCGCGACTCGACGAATCGACGACAAGTGCAAAGCGCGTGCCTCGGCAAGCCGGACGATCCGGAAGGCCCCGGATGAGAGGCAGTTTTGCGTGCTAGGATTAGGCAAGATAGGGAGTTACGAGAATCGGAGAATGCCGGAGACCAAGGCACTCCAACCGATGCGCCGAAGCCGGAGCCGATCGTCGCGGCGGCTGCGTTCGATCAATTGGCCATACTGGGCCAGAACCTCACTCATCCACAAAGCCGCCGATAGCATCGGCGGTCGATAGGGAAGCGGCGCATCCCTTCGGCTGGCCCGTGAGCGGCCGCACCGGCGTCATGCCTTGCTCTTGGCTTTCGAAGGAGCGACCTGGCGGCCACGCGCCGTTCGTGGCGACTTCTGGGCCGTGCCGGACGCCGGAAGATCCTCTCCCAGCACGTCCTGCAACCACTCGTTGAGCTTCTGATTGCGTTGAACGATCTCACCAAGCGACCCCTCGGGCAGGTTGGCCTCGGCGGGTGGCGCTTCGGCCGCCTTGTTGGCCACCAACGTCGGTTCGTTGCGCGGGCCGGCCTGAACCATCCGCGATGGCTTGGCGGCCTCGGTGGGGACCGCACTCAACACGGGCGATTCTCCCAGCCGCACGGTCGTTTCCGCCTCCGTGGGAACTCCGGCCGAGCCACCGTCATCATCGAGGATCGTCCGGAGACTCTCGATTTCCGCCGGCACATGACGGACCAAGTCGTCCACCTTCGTCAGGCGACCGCGCAGGCGTTCGATTCGCGCGTCCATCGTGCCGTAGAGCTGCCGAATGATGCCCACGAGTTGACCGACGCGTTCCGTGTGCGTCCTCAGCACGCCGAGCTTCTCGTCCGCGTCTTCGCCGGCGTGGGTGAGGGCCTCTCGGTTGGCTTCCGCCTTGTCGCCGGCCTCGGAGAGCTGTTTGACGACATTGGAGATCTTCTTCGACATACCGGCAAGCTGCCCGGCCTGGGTTCTGGCCTCCTCGACAAGATCCTTCGGCATCGACAGCAATGCCTCGGACTGCTGCTGCACCGACTCCGCCCGTTGGAGCAGTTCGCTCGCCTTGTCGTGAGCATTCCGCTGAGCGTCGATCGCGTCAGACATGATCTTCGTCGAACTGGTTCGCGTCTCGGTCATCTCCTGATTGACGGCCACGATCTTCTGTCGCATCTGTTCCGCTTCCAGCGTCACGTCGGTCCGCAGTCTCTCGACGTCGTTGCGCACTTCGCCGGCCGCCGCCTCGGCCCGATGCAGCAAGCCCTCGGCCTGCTCGCGGAATTGTTCCGCCGACGTCTGGGCCTGCATCAGCATGGTCGCGGCAGACTCGTTCAGTTTCTTCGAGCCGCTCTGCGCCCGGGCGAGCAGGTCGTCGGCGTGTTCGCGCAACGATGCCGCGCCGGTCTGCACCTGATTGAGCAGCTTGCCGGCGTTGTGGCGCATCTGCTCGGCGCTCTGTTCGACCTGGTGCTTCACGGCGGCGATGCGATTGTGGGTGGCATCGGCGTCGCGATTGGCCGCCTCGCGCATCGTTTCGATGTGCCCCGCCACGCGTTCGCCGGTCTTCTCGAGTTGCTCCGCCGTGGTCTTCGCCGCGTCGCGAACCTCCTCACCCACATGAGCCAGATCACGCCGCAGGCAATCCGATCGCTCCCCCATCTGCGACAGGCACGAGCGCACCTCGGCCAACGAGCTCTTGCTCTGGCGACGGATCGTACTCGCAGCACGATCCGCGTCGGCGACGGCCTTAGCGGCATTCGTGCTGGTCTCGGCCATTCGCTCGGCCAAATCGCCCGCGACGGTCTCCGATTCCTCGCGAGCGGCCTCGGCCTTGGAGATCGTCTCCACCAACAGCGTGTCGAGTTCCTGGCCGATCTGCGTCACACGCGACCGCGCGGCGTCGTTCAGCGCCTTGATCTGCGACCGCATGTTCAGCGAGGTTTCTTCCGACTGTCGCGACAGCTCCTCGACCTGAGATCGGGATGCCTCGATGGCCGACCGGTTGGATTCCGCGTGCGCTTCCAACTGGGCCCGCGTCTTGCTGGCGGCCTCGTCGAACTGTGTGCTGCACTCGCCGATGTCCGACTGCGCCCCCTCCACAGCCTCCTTCAACTCGTCGCAGATGCGCGCGGCGGACTGCCCCGCCGTCGTCAATTCGTCTCGCAGTGCCTCGACGCGCTGGGCGGCCTGCGACTCGGCCTCGCCGAGGCGCTCAGTGGATGTCTCGATAACGCGCGACACCTCCGAGACACAGTCGCTGCGGTGCTTGGCGCAAATGCCGGCAGCGGATTCACCCGTGGCCTGCAACTCGTCGCGCATCGCCTCGACGCGCTGGGTGGCCTGCGACTCGGCCTCGCCGAGGCGCTCAGTGGATGTCTCGATAACGCGCGACACCTCCGAGACACAGTCGCTGCGGTGTTTCTTGATCAAGGCATCCAGCGCCGCACGGGCCTCGTTGAACCTCTGCTCGAAGTCGGTCCGAATGGCGGTCGCGTCCTTGGAGAGTCCGGCGATCTTGGATCGATGCGAACCGAGATCCGCCTCCAGTGTCCCTCGCGTCTCTTCCAACGCCGCCGTCGCCCCATTGATCAGTGTGTCGAGCTCGGCCCGCGACCGGTCAGTGATCTCCCGTGCGGAGCCGAGCTTGGCGATCAGCTCGCTCAGCGCCGCGCCGCCTTCTTCCACACTCGTCTGCCAGACGCGCTCGGCCTTCTCCGTCTGATCAGCCACCCGCTCGCGCATGTCGGCGAGCAAGGCCGTGCAATCGTCCCGCGTCGTGGAGAGCAGCTTCTGCGTCTCCTCCAACAACTCGTTGGCATGCCAGCGGCTGTCTTCCGCCTCGGCGAGAACCTGCTCCTTCGTGGCCTGAAGCGAAACGCACGCCGCCTGCACCTCGGTCTCGGCGGTGGAAACGACCTCGGAAATCCTCTCGTGCGACGACTGCATGCGTTTCTGGATGTCGTCCAGAAACGTCTCGGTCGAAGCGTTCACCTGCTCGGCCCGTGCCTGCGTGCGAGCATGAACGCCCTGGATCTGCTCGATAAAGGTCTTGGCCTGCTCTTTGAGATTGTCCAGCACTTCGCGGCTCTGACGATCGACCTCGCCCGAACGCTGCTGGAGATCGGAGGCAAACGAATCAATCATCTGCCGAGAGGCCTCCATGTCGGTCCGTTGCTGTGCGACCAGCTCGGCGGTCCGAGCCTGTGAAGCGTCTCCCTTCGCGCGAATCTCGGCCAGGAGCGTACGCAACTGCTCTTTGAGCGTGCCCGTCTGGGCCCATGCGTCTTTCAAGAAGGTCGCGGCCTGGTTCTCCAGCCGCTGGGAGATCGCCCCGGCCTCGGCCATCGCCTCGCGAAACCGAGCCTCCGACGCGCGCTGCGAGACCGCGACACTCTTGGCGAGTTCCGCCGCCTCCTCGCGAAGCTTCCGCGCGGCCTCCAGTTCCGCGTGCCCCTTGGCGAGAACCTCGTCGACCTTGCTTCGCTGATCTTCATTGAAGCGCTTGACCCGATCGAGGGTACTACGCGCCTGCTCATGGAGGACTTCGCTCTGTTGTTTCGCTTCGCCGACACTTGCCAGCGCTCTCTCTTCCACCGATTCGGCCGTGTCCTCGGCCTTGCGGAGGATCTCCTGCATGTGACGCTCGGCCTCCTGGGCCGTATCCGTCACGCCTCGAAGCATCTCCGTTGCATTCGTCTGCATGCGTCGCACGGCGTCGATGTCGATCTCGACATCTTGCTGCTTGATGTTCAGCGAGCGGTGCTGCCGTTTGATCTCGCCGAGGTCCTCCTCGAACGACGCCAGCTTGTCCGAGAAGCCCGCCGTGTCCCGGTCCGCAGCGGGCGAGAACCCGCTGGACTGCCGCATCTCGCCCAATTGCAGTTCGAGTGCGGCCATCCGCTGCGCCATCGCCTGAACCGCGGCCCCCGCATCCACGGCACCGGGCAGTGCGACGCTCGCCTCGGCCGCAGGTACTCCGCCGGCCGCCATCCGCGCGACCAGCTCGCTGGACGATGGCGTCGCAGGCGGGTTCAGCGACATCATCTGCTCGACGACTTCGTCGATCAGACGCGCCGAGATGCGTTTGCGTGAATCGCCGTAGGCCGCCAGCATGGCGTTGTCACACACTTGGTTGATAAGCCGGGGGATGCCCTCGGAATGCCGAAACACCGCGTCCACCGCCTCGGGATCGAACACGAGCGTCTCGGTCGGCAAGCCTGCCACCGCAAGGCGATGCGCGATGAATCCCGCCGTCTGATCGCGATCCAGACCGGTCAGGTGGAACGTCCGGAAAATGCGTTGGAAGGTCTGCTGCATCGAGGGGTGCCGCATCGATTCCTGAAGCTCGGGCTGGCCGAGGATCAGAACTTGGAGGAGCTTGGCGTCATCCGCCTCCAGATTCCCCAACATGCGGAGCTCTTCCAACGACTCGAGCGGCAGATTCTGTGCTTCGTCGAGGATCACCACCGCAAGACGATCTCGCGAATACTGTTCGAGCAAGAACTCCTCGAGGACGTGCGACAACTCGGCGGCCGTCGAGCAATGCTCCACGTCCAGCTCGAATTCCCGGCAGATCGACATCAGGAGCTCGGCCCCGCTCAGACGCGTGTTCGTGATGACGGCCGTGCGAACGCCGGACCCGAGCCGGTTCAGAAGCAGACGGCTCAAGAGCGTCTTGCCCGCACCGACCTCCCCCGTCACGAGGACGAACCCCTTGCGCTGCTGGACCGCGTACATCAGAGAAGCCAGGGCCTCTTCATGATCCGGCGTGTTGAAGAAGAACCGTGGATCGGGCGTGTTGTTGAACGGGGCCGTCGTCAGCCCGAAGAACTCGCAGTACATACCATGCTCCCGGCGATACCCCCCAGCCTCGATGCGACACAGGCACAGGGGGCATGACCGATGGGGTCCGAACGGCCTGCAGGGGCCGTCCCAAGGCCATATCTGTCAATGAGTTATCGGAAGTGTGCCGAACCGCTCTTGACGCGAAGACTGGGCTGGCCCGTAGATGCGTGGGGGCTGCCATAGTTCCGAGAATATCACCGCTGCCGACCTGTGAGGCACCATCGGCGAATACTGCCGGTTGTGCAGGTCGTAAGGCCGCACGGCTGGGGGGCTGTAATCGAGCCGTCCGGAGGCCGTCCGTGGGCATGTTATCGAATGCGTGCTGATAACCAGAAGTTCAGTCACCCCCCGCGCCACCCGATAAGCACCGCGACTCAACCGAACTGTTGCCTGGCCAGAGGACTCGACATGAAGCATCCCGAGACCCGACATGAAGCAGCCACCGGCGTCCGGTGGTGTCCGACGAAAGTCGGCGGCGGATGGCCCGCGATTTGGCTTCTCGGCACCGTCTTGAGTGCCGGCGCGGTCGGATGCGCCCCCGACCACCAGGAAATCAACGCCTTCATCCACGACTATGAGGCCTCTGTCTCCGGCACCGAGTACGTCGTGCAGCCCCCCGACGTCATCGAGATCAGCGCGGCCCATGCCCCGGAGATCGACGGCGAAGTCCAGGAAGTCGGCCACGACGGGAAGATCACATTGCGGCTACTCGGACAGGTCAAAGTCGCGGGCCTGACGCCCGTGGACATCGCGCGGAAACTGGAATCTCTCTTGGGCCAGTACTACACGGATCCGGCGGTCAACGTTCGGCTCGCCAAGAAGCTGAGCAAGCGCGTCTACGTGTTCGGGCAGGTCAACCGACCGGGATCGTTCAAGTACTCCGGCCGGGACACGGTTTTGAGCCTGCTCGCCAAGGCGCGGCCGACGTTCCTGGCGTGGAAGAGCGAGATCAAGGTCATTCATCCGAGCCACGAAGGTGAGAAGCGACACATTCTGAAGATCAACGCCGACGAGATGATGCAGCAAGGCGACCTGGCGTTGAATGTCCTGCTCGAGGAAGGCGACATCATCTACGTACCGCCGACGCCGCTGGCGTGGGTTGGATTGCGGTTGCAGGAAGTCCTGTTCCCGTTGCAGCCGGTTGCAAGCCTAGTCAACCAGCCCAGCGAGATGAAGCGCAACACAGAGGAGTGGTCGGACTAGTGAGAAACCGTGCCGTGGGTTCTGATCGCACGGATGACCGCAAAGGGTAAACCATGCAACACCACCAGATAGACGAATTCTCCGTCACTGATGTTCGGCACACGATCAACGAAGTGTGGCGAGTCATCAGCGCTCGCCGCTGGTTTCTCGTGTTCCCGTTCCTCGCCGTCTCGGCGGCCGCCTGCGTCGCGTCGTTGCTCTATCCGCGAGCGTACACCGCAAGCACGACTCTCAAGCGCGAGCACGATCCGGTCTTCGCCCACGTCATCGGCGCCAAACTACTCAAGCCGTACGAGGACATCCGGAAACAGGCCGGCACGGACATCAACAACCCCGACTTCCTCGAATCCGTCCTGGCGGAACACGACCTCCCGGCCAACCTGGGTCGGTTCGAAGACGGTAGTCTCACACCCGCCGGGGAGGCCGCACGCAAGGAGCTGACCGCGGAGCTGTCCGAAGGGCTCGTCGTCAGCACGACCGAGGCATCCAAACACCGCGATGTCGTGCAGATCGACTTGACGTTGGACGATCCGATCGCCGCGGCTATGTACCTGCGGCTGATCCGCGACGCGTACATTCCACGAGCGAGAGAGCAGACCGTCGGTGTCCTGGAGGATGTCGAGGCCTTTCTCGCAATGGAAGCCCAACGATGCCAGGACGAACTGGGAACCCTGTCGAAGCGACTCGTTGAATACGAACTCAAGTATCCAGGCATCGATCCGAATCGACCCGACCCAGCCAATGCCGAACAGACGGCATTGGTCATCGAACGCGTCGGCGTCGAACGCCGCAGGGATACTCTTGCCATCGAGATCGAGCAGCTGCGAACTCAGTTGGCGACGCTCACGGGCCCGGCCGACGAGCCCGACGGAGGCAATGCGCTGGCGTTCTTGGATGAGCCCAACCCGCGATACGCCGAATTGGTTGCCGAGATCGAGCAGTTGCAGGAGAAGATCACCGACGGACGCACGACGCGATCGATGACCGAGGCGCACCCGGACATCAAGCGTTCTCGCTCCCTGTTGGCGGCTCGCCAGGCAGAGCTCACGCAGACGCCGCCCACACTGCGCATTCCCGGTGACCGAGTACTCGACAACCCGAAGCGTCTCGCCTCGATCAGAAAGCTCGAGGCGGAACTCAGCCAGTCGATGGTGAGCTTGGAGGGGATCAGCGCCAGACTCCGCACGATCGATGCCCGCACGCAGGAATTGCGGCAGTGCCGCGCCCTGGCCATCGAGCATCGCGAAGACTACACGAAACTCCAGAGCGAATCGAAAACCCTTACCGAGGAGGCCGGCAACTGGCAGCAGAGCATCACGCCGATCCGAAACGTCCTCCATCTGGAGGGCAGCGATCGCAGCATCCACTTCGCGACCGTGCGCGACGTGCCGTCGATCGTCCAGGCGAGTTCGCCCGACGCCTCGCTGGTCATGCTGATCTGCCTCGGTCTCGGCTTGGCGGCGGCGATGATCTCCGTCCTCATGGCCGAGTTGATCGACCGCTCCTACCGCACCGTAAAGCAGCTCTCCGCGTCGCTGGGCCTGCCCGTGATCGAGAGCATCGACGAGATATTGACGCAGGCAGCGCACCGTCGGCGTGTACTCCGAAGACTCGTGGTCCTGCCCACGCTGGCCATTGCGATGGTCGCCGCGTTGGCATTGGCGGGTTCCACGGCCTACTTCAGCCTCGAACGACCCCACGACACGCGAGCGACAGTGGCGTCGCCCGCGGCAACTTGCGAGATGATCGCCGGCGACGGCGGCATGGCCGAAACTCAATTACGGACGGATTGATCTCATGGGTCGAATAGCAGAAGCCCTCAAGAAAGCCGAACAGGATCGCGGCCGGCCCTCCCCCGTGGAGGCCATCGCCGATCGCGCGTCGACGCGCGTCGACCGCACGGACACCGGCCATTCTGTAGAGTCCACCGGACAGGGGTTCCATCTCCGGACCCTGCGATCGGGCGGCCCGATCCCTATGACGCCGCGACAGTCGAACCGGGCGACCATGCTGACACCGCCCCCGCCTTGGGATGTACACCCCATGGTGGTCGCCGCCCACGACCGGACGTCTCTCATCACCGAGCAATACCGAGCCGCCAGAACCTGGCTCCTACGCCGCAACACGACCGGCAAGCGCAGTTGCATTGCCATGACCAGCAGCGTTCCCCGCGAAGGCAAGAGCGTCACAACGGCCAATCTCGCCGTCACCATGGCGGAAGTGCGCCACATGAACGTGCTGGCCGTGGATTGCGATTTCCGCCAGGGCTCGCTCGCCAAGCTCTACAAGCTGCCCAACTCGCCCGGGCTGTCAGACGTCCTCGCCGGTCGGGCCAAACTCAACGACGTCATCACCAAGACCCCGTTGGGGAACCTATCCCTGCTGCCCGCCGGGACGTGCCGGAATATCAACCCCACCGAACTGCTCAACTCCACCGAGGCAGTCCGCGTCTTCGATGAAATCCGCGAGAGGTATCACTACACGCTGGTCGATACACCCCCTGTGCAGTGGCTGTCGGATGTCGGCGTCATCGGCGCCCTCTGTTCGGGCATCGTTCTCGTCGTCCGCATGAATAAGACGGCCTCTCACCTGGTCCGCCAGTCGTACCACTGGCTACAGGCCAACAATCTCGAGGTGCTGGGTTGCATCGCCGCGGATTGCAGTGCCAAGGGGGCGCGTTACGAGTATGCAGACAGCAGCGACGAGTGATCTCGACGGGGACGCAACCGATCTGTGGCACAGGCGTCCCGCCTGTGAGACCACCGGCGAGACGCCGGTGCCACGTAGCGACGCGATCCGCGCAGTCCCATTCGAGCCTGGCCACACCACGGCCTGGCAGCACTACGTCAACCGAAAGACCGACGCCACGCTCTTCCACGGCTTGGCATGGAAACAGGCCATCGAGCGGGCATTCGGCCATCGATCGCGCTTCTTCCTGGCGTTCCGGGGAAATACCGTCGTCGGTGCGCTGCCCATGTTCGAGGTCCGCAGTCTGCTGGCAGGCAGGATGCTCGTGAGCGTGCCCTATGGCACCTACGGCGGTCTGCTGGCCGATGATGACACCGCGCGACAGGCTCTGTTTGCCGAGGCATGCGCTCTCGCCCAGCACGTCGGCGCACGGTCCATCGAGCTGCGCTCGACAACGGCCGGCATCGACAGCCTGCCCGTTCGACGCACGCACGCCACGTTCCGAAAGGAACTTCCGGCGGCAACCGAACTCGTTCCAGGCACCTTCCCGCGCAAGGCCCGGGCGGCAGCACGACAAGCCGACGAGCAAAACACGCTAACCGTTGAGTTTGACGACGCGCATGTGCAAACCGTGTGGAATCTCTACGCCCGATCCATGCGGCGATTGGCCTCGATCAACTACCCGCGGCGTCTGTTCGACGAGCTTCTCGCAGCAACGCCCAACGGTCATGTGGTCCAACTCGTCCGCAACGCAGGCCGACCCGTCGGAGGCCTCCTCTCGTTCCTCTATCGCGACACGATGATGCCGTACTTCGTCGGCGTCGACGAACGCGCTGCACCCGCCGGGCTCAACAACTTCCTGTACATGCGGTCGATGCAATGGGGAGTCGAGCATGGCTACCGAACATACGACTTCGGCCGGACGCGCGTGGACAATGTCGGCCCCTTCAACTTCAAGCGATTCTGCGGCTTCGAGCCCGCAGCGCTCGAGTATCAAACGTGGGTCGCTGACGGTCGAACGGCCCCGGACTTGTCGCCGACATCGCCTCGCTGGTCGGCTGCCCGGCGAGTATGGCGAACGCTCCCGCTGACCATCACGCGTCCACTCGGCGGCTGGCTGGCGAAGTCGATCCCGGGTTAGCGCGAGTAACGAGGAACCGTGCGGTAAAGCCGTCACTTGGGAAAGAGAGAGTCTCAAATCGCCGATCATGTGAGAAGGTGAGCCGCCGCCAAACGAAGGCGGGGGCTCCTGACGACCGACGCCCAGCGCGTCCGACACCGACACCCAACAGATGGGGAGTAGCACCCTTGAGGGAACGAAGAAACATCCTTTTCCTGGCGAACCGCCTGCCGTTTCCGCCGAACAAGGGCGACAAGATCAGGACCTTTCACCAGATCGACCACCTGGCGTTGTCGCACAACGTCTACTGCGCCTGTTTCGTCGACTCGCCGAACGACATGGCCCACATCCGGAACTTCCAGCGATGGTGCGAGCGCATCATTGCCATCCCGTGGAATAGGCGAACGGCGATGCTGCGAGCCGTACGCGGCCGGCTCGTCGGGCGAACACTGACCGGCGCCGCCTACGACGACAACAGGCTGTCCGAGGCGATCGCTCGCTGGACGGATCGTGTCACCTTCGATGCCGTTGTCTCGTTCTCGACGATCATGGCCCCCTATGCACTGGAAGTGCCATCGCGGAGACACATATTGGACATGTGTGATGTCGACAGCGCCAAGTGGTTCGACTACGCCGACACGGCCCGATTCCCAATGTCCGCCGTCTACCGCGACGAAGGCCGACGCCTGCGGGCATTCGAGCGGCGATGCATCGATCGCTTTGACGCGACCACGCTGATCACGCCCCGCGAACGACGCCTGCTGGACGCCGACGAAACGCACCAGCGACTTCACGTCATCCCCAACGGTGTCGCCATATCCGATCGTCGAGCCCGGTCCGCAGCCGAATGCGAGCCTGTTGTAGGGTTCCTGGGCTCGATGGACTACCGCCCCAACGCCGAGGCCGTCTGCTGGTTCGTAAACCATGTTTGGCCGTCCGTGCAATCGGCGGTGCCCGGCGCGAAGATCTTGATCGTCGGTCGAAACCCCACACGCAAAGTCCGCGCTCTGGCCGACACTGAGGGCGTCTCCGTCACGGGCGCGGTCAAGAGTACCAGCCGCTACTTGGCTCGCTGCCGGGTCATCGTGGCCCCGCTGAGCATCGCTAGAGGAATGCAGAACAAGGTTCTCGAAGCGATGGCCGCGCGCCGGCCCGTCGTGGCCACTTCCGCCGTGGCCGCCGGCCTCCAAGTGAGACCCGGCCACAACATCCGCATCGCCGACGAGGCCGAGCCGTTTGCCTCCGAGGTCGTGAACCTACTGACCCGAGACACATTCTGCCGCAACACCGGCGATGCCGGCTATCGCTGCGCGGCGATGCACTACTGCTGGCCCGAGGCCATGCAGCGCTTCGAGCAGATCGTGCTCGGTGAGCTGCCCATCGATTCATCCCCCCCCAGCCCCCGGCCTTGCCGGGGGGCAACGCCATCGCCCATGCGAGTCTCGAACACAACTACGTCCGCGGGCTATGACGGGCCCTAGTATGGCAGCGCTACCTTCTGCCGACGAGCCGCGGGCTTCAGCCCGCGCGCAGGGCCAGCGCACGAAGAAACCGTGCGGAATATGGGGTTCAAGGCGGAGCGTCAGCGTGCAGCCATCCGTTGCGGCATCGGTTCTCTTCGAAAACCCCTGCTGCGCAACGATTCTTCGTGCGCTGGCCCTGCCGCTCGGGCCGGTCGGGCCGGTCGTCTTTCAGGCCGGGCAAGCTGTCCGACGCCCCCGCCAGATCGTGAACCCCGAGTTTGGCGTAGGTGTTCATCGTCAGCTTCGGGTCGGAGTGCCGGGCCAACTCCTGCGCCGCTTTCACCGATCCCCCTGCCTTCACGAGTAACGTGACGTAGGTGGCGCGCAAGGCGTGGAAGTCCACCACGATCCCCGAGTCATCGACCACGGCCAGCGTGTCGGATTGCCAGCGTTCCCGCCGCTCTTGTCGGTCAGGCGTCGCCACGATCCACCGTGCCCGCGCCAGTCGCAGGTTCGCCCGGATCATGCGTGCGGCCTTTTCATGCCAGCGACCGGGCCATGGCGGGGCGTCCTGCGGCTTGTGGGCCAGCCACCCGCCCAGCAGCTCGGCAAGGTCGTGCCGGATCGAGCCTCGCGTCATCAAACGCCGCCAAGATCGCTAGTCGCTCGTGCACCACCCAGGCGATGCGCGGCGCGAGGTGATCGAAAAAACGTAGGCGCTTGACACAAGAGCGGTTGGAGACGGAAGT
>CAYYPB010000025.1:0-13460 GCA_964473405.1 uncultured Planctomycetaceae bacterium | reverse complement strand
CTGAACCGCACAAGACACTACACCTATGGCCACACAGACGAGACGCCGCTGCCGCAGCACGACCGGGACCGAGGACGGCTCGACGCACTGAGACTTGGTCCCCTCGCTCTGAGTCCATTCCCCAGAAGGTACAGCCATGTCCGGTATTTCCAGTGGCGTCGGTTTGGTAACGGGTCTGCCCATCCAGGATTTGGTAGACTCGCTCGTCCAGGCGCAACGTGGCCCCATCATCCAGTTGCAGAACCGGCTCGGCACGCTGACGGGTCGGCGAACGGCCCTTCTGCAGATTTCCGCGCAGATTCTCTCGCTTCGCAACCTGGCGACGAAGTTCGTCGACGCCGACTTCTTCAATACCGCGGCCGTCGCCAGCAGCAACGAATCGTCGATCCTGGCAACGGCCGATGGCAGTGCGCTGCCCGGCCAGTACACGTTCCAAGTTCGTGGTCTTGCTACTGCGCATCAGATGCTCACGGCGGGCTTCGCGACGACCAACGCCACGCCCGTGGGGGCGGGGACGCTGACGATCGAGTCGGCCGAAGGGCTGTTGAACCGTTCCACGTCGCTGAGCGCGCTTCACGGCGGGGCCGGCGTACAACTCGGCAGGATCACCGTCACCGATCGATCCGGCAGCGAGGCACAGATCGACCTGCTCGGCTCGCAGACGATCGAGGATGTGGTCGACACGATCAACGCCGACGGGCGCGTCGATGTCGTGGCCCGAACCGAGGGGGACCATCTGGTCATCGAGGACACGTCCGGCGGTGCGGGTGCCTTGACCGTCGCGGAGGTCGGTAGCGGCCGAACCGCGTCGGAGTTGGGCCTCCTGAAAACAGCCGTCGTCGGCGATCTCGTGGGCGACGATCTGGTGGCCATCTCGCCCAGTGCGCTGCTCAGTCGGCTTAACGATGGCAACGGCGTTCGCACGTTGGCGACGGGCGAGGATGACTTCGAGGTGTCGCTCGCCGACGGGACGACCCTGGCGTTCAATCTCTCCGAGAAGCTTCGCCCGAACATGCCCTTGGGCCTACTCAATAGTGGTGCCGGCGTCACCGGTGGGACGATCCGCATCACCGACCGCCAGGGCGACATCGCCGACATCGATCTGTCGGGTGCTTCGACGGTTCAGGACGTGCTGGACGCGATCAACAACGCCGCCGGCGTGGACGTCACGGCTTCGATCAGTGGAACGAGTTTTGTCGTGACGGACACCTCGCTCGGTGACAACGAAGATGCCGAGCACGATCTGACCATCGAAGACATCAGCGGTTCCGCCGCCGAGGAGCTGGGCCTCGCGCGTTCGACGATCAGCGACAAGATCACGGGCGATGAGGTCTATTCGGTGCGGAGCGTCGGCGACGTGCTGAGGATCGTCAATCTGCATCCCGACAACGGCGGGAAAATCGAGGCCTCGATCTCCGCCGACGGGCTCGGCATCACGCTGACCGATCAGACGGCGGGCGCGGGGGCCCTTGCCGTGACGGCGCTGGCCGATGGTGCCGGAGTCCTGTCGAAGGCCGCCGAAGATCTGGGGCTGTTGAGCCCGGCCGTGGGGAATGAGATTACCTCGCGGCGCCTCGTCGCGGGGTTGAATACGGTCTTCCTGGCGTCGCTGAACGGGGGCGCTGGTGTCGATCTGGGCGGGATGACGATTCAGGATCGCTCGGGCGCAAGTGCCGCCGTGAACATGTCGGGCGTGACGACGTTGGCCGATCTCATTGCGGCCATCAACACGGCGCCGACGGCGATCACCGCCTCGGTTTCCGGATCGGGCCTGGGTATTGAGCTCACCGATTCGAGCGGCGCTGCTGGGAATCTGACGATTTCGGGTTTGACGGCCGACAGTCTGAACGTGGCGATCGATGCCGCGACGGATAGCGTCGCGAGCGGCAACCTCCAGAAGCAGTACATCTCCGAGGCCATGCGGCTCGAAGATCTCAACAACGGAAACGGCGTGCCCCCCGGTAAGTTCCGCATCACCGACAGCGCCGGAACCAGCGCGGTCGTCGATCTGACGCAGGGCGACGAGACGACGCTTCGCGATGTCATCGCCGAGATCAACTCGCGGCCGACGCAGATCACGGCGCGCATCAACGATTCCGGCGACGGGTTGATCCTCGAAGACACGGCCGGAGGCAGCCAGTTGCTCGAAGTCCGCGAGGAAGGCGGCACCGTGGCCAAGGCGCTGGGGATTCTCGGCGAGGCGGCGGAGGGCAAGACCTTCATCGATGGATCGCTCGAGAGGCGGATCGAGATCGACGGCAACGACTCGCTGGACGACGTGCTTTCCAAGGTCAAGAGCAGCGGGTCGGAGGTGAGCGCCTCGATCATCAACGACGGCTCCGGCTTGCGCCCGCACAGGCTGAGCCTGACGAGCACACGGACCGGTCGCGAGGGCGAGTTGGCCATCGATGGCGGCGCGACGGGGCTGTCGTTTGATATCCTTGCCGAGGCTAGAGATGCCACTGTGGTCTTCGGATCGGCCGATTCCGACGCCCCTTTGGTTCTGAGCTCGTCGTCGAACGTGCTGTCGGAAGTGGTCGAAGGGGTCCGACTCGATCTGGTCGCCGCCGATGACAGCCCGGTCACGATCACGGTGCGGCGCGATGCGGACGCCATCGTCGAAGAGGTTCGCAGGTTCGTGTCGGACTTCAACACGGCGATTCGTACGCTAGATGATTTGACGGGCTACGACCCCGAGACGGAGCAGCGCGGAATCCTCCAGTCGGACTCGACGGCACGGCGCGTTCGACGTGTGCTGATCGACCTGACGGGCAAGACGGTGTCGGGCTTGCCAAACAACATGAACCGCTTCAGCAGCGTGGGTGTCACGTTGGGCAGCGGCGCGTCGATGCAGTTCGACGAGACCAAGTTTCGAGCGGCTTTGGATAACGATCCGGCGGGCGTAGCCGAGCTATTTGCGTTGGAAGAGAAAGACAACGACGGCGAGATCACTCGCCAGGGGCTCGGCGGCATCGTTCAGTCCCAGATCGACCGTCTGACGGATTCGGAAACCGGCTCCATCCCTCTTCAGCAGCAGGCGTTGCAGGCGTCGGAGGACCAGCTCAACGACCGGATCGACCAGCTGGAATTGCTACTGGAGCGCCGACGAGAACGGATGGTCGCACAGTTCAACACGATGGAGTCGGTCATCGCCCAGATGCAGGGGCAGCAAGCGGCGCTGGCGGGGCTCGCGAACATCGGCGCGTCGTCATCCTAGGCAGGAACACTATCAAAGCAACACATCCGAGCGGGCTGAAGTTCACGGCTCTGCGGTTGGGGTTTCAACTCACTTGCCACCCTGCGATCACCGATGGGAAGGGCGGGAGCGGGGTGCAGTGCCCCTCAGCGAGAAGACTCACGAACCCTGTCCGATCCGCGCGACTGCCTTCGGGATGTGTCGAGGGTTCGGACCGTTGAAGAGATACACGCGGGATGTCAACAGACCTGTCCGGTGAATATCTGAAGAATGCGGTGATGACGGCATCGCCCGAGCAGCTTCAGCTCATGCTTTATGATGGCGCGATTCGTTTCGCCAGCCAGGCGAGCGACGCGCTACTGCGGGGAGATCTGGAGGAGAGCTGTGAGAAGCTCCTTCGGGCCCAGCGCATCGTCATGGAAATGCGAAACGGCCTTCGCCCAGAGGTCAATCCGACACTGTGCGAGCAGTTGGGGTCGCTCTACACGTTTATCTACAATCGTCTCGTTGATGCCAACATGCGGCAGAGCCGCGGCGAGATCGATGATGCCCTGAAGATCCTGCGCCACCAGCGAGAGACCTGGCAACTCCTGATCGAGAAGGCTCGCCGCGAAACGCCGATGGCCGCCACGGCCGAGGCCGCGGCCTCGGCGGATGAGATCGGCTTGTCATTGAGTATCGAGGGCTGACGGCCACCGGGCCGAGGTTCGCCTGCAGTTCGCGTCGGTTTCCGCTCCGCTGATCGCAATAGTCCGTTATCGCTAGCTTCAGCCCACCTCAAATACTCATCTGCCAGGGTCGCGAATTGGCGGAGGGTTCCCAGTCTGCCGATAATCAGCACGTCGTCGGATCGTCGATTACGGCCGGCGGCGGAACCTCAGTCCCGTGACTGCGTATAGAGTGTACGCGGGGTCGAGAGTTCGGGAGCTTGCTGGAGGCACGATGCGATGATCGTCAGAGAGATGCGAGGTGTTCGTGGGGCGGTTTTGGCCGTTGCCCTGATGATCGCGCTGCCCACGACGGCACAGGCTCAGTCCTCGGATATCCCGTCGGCGCCGGACGCTCCGGATGCCAAGGCGATGGTCGACGAGGCATTGGCCAAGCTGGAAGCAGGGGACATCCAGGATGCTGCACGGCTGTTTCAAGAGGCGGCGAAGGTCCGACCCGACCTGGACAAGCTCCTGCTTCTCGAGGGGTTGCTGCACGTCGAGTACAGCCACGGCGCGGAGGCCGTCCAGAAGTTGGAGGCCTACAACGCCACGGCAACAGGCCGGGTGGATTATCGCGGTTTTCAGGCCGTGGGTAATCTCTATCTGGAATCGTTGATGTACCGGCAGGCAACCTTGGGGTTAGAGCGAGCGAAGGGGCTGGCTCCGATTCGTGACCCCGTGCGAAACAAGCCGATCAAGGCCTTGATCACGATGGACCTGGCCGGGGCCTACCTGGGCCTCAGTCGGACGAAGCAAGCGGTCAAGGTCGCCAAAGAAGCGGTCGAAGCGGCACCGAAGGATGCGGACATCCAGCTGCGGTTCAGCGAGATTGTCGCCAATGCGCGGGACTTCGAGTTGGCGGGCACGGCGTCGGATCGCGCGATCGTGTTGTTCAAGGGCGAGATTCGCGACAAGCCGTTCAGCAAGGACGCTCATAAGAAACTCCAGAGAGCCTTACAGGTTTCGTACATGCTGCACGACTACCATCTCAAGAAGAAGAAGAATGAAGGCGAGCACTACCACAATCTCGCTCGCGTCCTGCGACAACAGGCCGCGCTCGATCGACGCATCACACTGCTGAACGCGCTCGATCTTGCTACCCAGGCCATCGAGCGCTCGCCGGAGAGAGTGGATTGGCAGTTGTTCGCTGCACAGTTGGAGATAGACCTCGGCGGCATGGCCCAGGCGCGCGAGCGGGTGATAGAGATCATCGCGCGGCATCCGAGAAATGCAGAGGCCATCCGGCTCAAGGAGCAGCTCGACGTTGCGCCTACCCCGCTGATCTTGCAGTGAGGCATCGCGGCGTTTTCTCCCCCGACAGGACTCCCACGACACACTTCATTTAGACCGGCATATTCTGCGCTGTTTCAGGCCGATCTTGCCGGTTAAGGCGAGCGGTTCAACCTCGCACAATGTCAGTGATTGCAGCGGTTTACGACACGAAAACCGGCGTCGTATAGCTCAAGATCACGCGCGAGCAAAGTCGATAGATTCACGTCGGCTTATCGGACAGAGCGAGGCCCAAGAAATACGGGGTCCGAGCTTATCAAGCGGCCCAGTAGAACCGATAAGCGAAGCGGTCGAGGGCCGGCACGTCGGGATGCGATCGTTTGTGATCCCGGTGCCGATCCGCTGGCACGCTATTTGGAGTTGTGAGGCCCAATGCGCTCTGCATTCTTGGCAAACCTTATCGTCCCCCTGCTGGGACTCATGCTGTTCGCCGCATCTTGCGGGCAGCCGCCCGTACGGATCGCCGGCGCGGCCGCGAATCCCGTCGAGACGCCGGCACAAGAGGATCAGCCGATCAGCAACCTGAGGCTCTTCGGTCGTGACCTGGGCGCGACGGACGTGGCCTTCGAGGGCAGGGCCGCGACCGATCTTCGGCAGCACACAACGCCGAGCGCCGGTGCCGATTTCGATCCCGATATCGACACGACCGGCAGGCGGATCGTCTATGCTTCGACGCGCCACGCGGCCAATAGTCATCTGTATATCAAGTCGATCCACGGCGCGACGATCACGCAGATCACCGACGGCTCGGGAAACGACGCACAGCCCGAGTTCGATCCGAAGGGCGAGCGCATCGTCTTCGCCAGTGATCGCGGCGGGCATTGGGACATATGGGTCGTGGACGCCAACGGGCGAAACCCGATCCAGATCACCAACAATCCCATGCCGGAGTTGCATCCGAGTTGGTCGCCGGACGGCAAGCGACTGGTCTACTGTCGCATCGACCCGAAGGCCGGGCTCGGCTCGCTCTGGGTTGTCGCGCTCGACAGCCCCGGCGTCAAGCGACTCATCGGCGAGGGCTTGTTCCCCGCTTGGTCTCCCAAGGGCGACAAGATCGCCTATCAGCGGGCCCGATCGATGGGTAGCCGCCGGTTCAGCGTGTGGACCATCGACATCAACGAAGACGAAGTGTTGTTTCCGACCGAAGTGGCTACGAGTGTGGCGGCGGCGTTGATTGCCCCGACGTGGTCCCCGGACGGCAGCCAGATTGCCTTTTCGATTCTGTCGAGAGCATCGAGTGCCGCGACTTCGGGCGTTCGAGGACGCAGCCACATCGGCATCGTCGACGTTGACGGCCGGGGGCTCCAACGCCTGACCAGTGGAGACGATGAGAGCTTCTCGCCCTCCTGGTCCAGCACTGGTCGCATCTACTTCAGTCGTCGCAGTGACGGATCTGAGACGATCTGGAGTGTACGACCATTTCGCCCCGTGATCTTCGACGAGGCGCCGTCGGCGACTTCGTCGTCACCTCGTCGGGCGGCGAAGGTATCGGATGCGGAATACGAATAGCAAGATGGCTCACCGCTTGCCGGCTGGGTATCGAGGAGATGGGTGACAGACACGTGAACGGCCCGATGCGTCACAATTCGATTTGGCTGTTGTCGGTTTTCGCCGCGGTTGCGGTGGCTGGATGCGCCCAGGCGCCCCAGAGCGTGTCGATCAAACGACCGTTCGACAAGCCGACGGTATTGGCCGTGGCGCCGATCCTCAACTTCAGCGGCCAGTTCGATCTGGATCCGCTGCGCGTTGCCGATCTGTTGGCGTCGGAGTTGTCGTATGTTGAGGGCGTGACCGTCTTGCCGGTGAACCGCGTGGTGGCGGTGTTGGCTTCGCTCGGCAAGGACGAGGTCGAGTCGCCGGCCGATGCGCTGAGGATCGCCGAGGCGCTGGGGGCCGACGCTATCCTCGTAGCGGGCGTGACCGAGTATGACGCATACACACCGACGGTCGGGATCGTGCTGCAAATGTATGCTCCGACCGCGACACCGACTCGGGGGTTCGATGCCGTCACGGTGGCCCGTATGGATCGTCCGTTCGAGATGACTCGGATGGCGGACCCGTTGTTGCCGACGAGCCAGATTCAGAAGGTCTACAACGCCGCTCACGCGAGCGTTCGAGATCGCGTGCGGCGGTACGCCGAGCCTCGCACGGAGGACGAGAGTCTTCTCGGGTGGCGCGCGTACCTGAAGATTCAAGAGTTGTATTTGAGATTCTGCTGGAATGACGCCTTGACCGGCCTGATGAATCAGGAACGTTCCAGGAGGTTTCTGCTGGCCGGTGTTGCGATGGCGGAGGAGCCCGCATGAAGGAATCCACACGTCAATTGTCGTTGGTCAAGGGCGAGCATCGGTATCTGTTTCGCTACAAGCCCGGCTGCGAGGCGGACGTTATCGGTGCCTTCGCGAGCCTGGCCAGCGATGGGGGTAGTGAGTTCGATTGGTTCGACGCAGCGGTCCTGAGTTATCAGATGGGCCGGCGATTGGAAATCGAACTGGACGAACTTAGGAGTTGATGACTAATAGATGAACTCCCGGGTCAAACGGCCCGATACTTGCGTTAGCCTGCGGACGGAGTGTCCGCTGCCGAGTGGCGTGATAGACCCATTGCCACTCGAACCTGTGTTCGACTTTGAGGTGGGGGAGCCGCGGAGCGCGTGCTGGCCAGGTTGCTGAGGAGTAGGACGAATTCGCCGAAGAAGAGTGTCGCGATCATGAGTCAAGAACATCCACTCGTCACAGAGTTTCTGAACTATCTTCGCTACGAGCGGCACTTCTCGCCCCATACGGGCAAGTGCTACGCGGCGGACTTGCACCAGTTCAGTCAGTTTCTGTTGGGCGGCCCTGAAGCGGCCATGTCCATGTCTTCGCCGACGGCTCGAGCAGCCGCCCGGCGAATGACGCAGCAGCAGGCCGCGGCCGGTGGACACGGTGAGAACTCCGTGGCCGTCGCGACCCAGACCTCCACGCAAGTGGACCTGCTTCGACAGAAGCTGATCACGGCGGACGCCAACGGGATTCGCTCTTTCCTGTCCTTCCTGACGGAGCGAGAGTACTCGAAGGCCACGTCTGCGCGAAAGCTTGCGACGTTGCGCAGCTTCTACAAGTTCTGCCTGCGACGCGGGTACATCCAGACGAACCCCGTCGTCACGATCCGAACGCCCAAGCAGGAAAAGCGCCTGCCGAAGTTCCTCGACATCGGCCAGATTCAGAAGCTTCTCACAACGCCCGACGACTCGACGCTTCTCGGCTGTCGCGACCGCGCGATGCTGGAGACGTTGTATTCGACCGGCGTTCGCGTGAGCGAGTTAGTGGCGTTGAACCTCAGCGACCTGGACGCCGAGGGCAATCAGCTTCGCGTTCGCGGCAAGGGCCGTAAGGAACGCATCGCTCCCATCGGCCCGACGGCCATCGCGGCGATCAAACGCTACACCGAAATGCGGTCGAGCGATCCGAGGAGCGCGACCTTCGATCAGGACGCGATGTTCGTCAACAAGCACGGGCAGCGCCTCAGCACGCGGAGCGTTCGCCGCAAGTTGGACAAGTATCTGGCCATGGCAGGGCTCGATCCGTCGATCAGCCCGCATACGCTACGGCACACGTTCGCGACACACATGCTCAATAACGGTGCCGATCTGAGGAGCGTTCAAGAGCTTCTCGGCCACCAGTCGCTGAGCACGACGCAGGTTTACACGCATGTGACGACGGCCCAGCTCAAGAGGGACTACGACGAGAGTCACCCCCGGGCCTGACCGCGGCGGTTATTGACACACTCATCCAAGCGGGCACCGAGCGACGGTGCCCGCTTTTTCATGCGCGCGCGTCAGGCATGACGCGCGGTGTCAATGACCCGCCGCTGCTAACCGGTTAGCGAAAGCGACCCGGATGCGACTTGCCGGGTGAAAGCCCCGGTGGAGTCCCTGATGACAGAATCTCCTTGCCGAACCGAACGGGTTTCGACCCGACGGCCTACTCACTCGGTGCGGTATACACCCAAACGACGTTGTCTTTGCCAAGTGAGCCTGCCGAGCCGACCGCTAGGTATCGGCCTTCTGAATCGAATGCCAGATCGTTGATGTCCCCTCTCGGACCCCTGAGCGTGGCCACGTCCACCCAGGAGTCTGTATCCCAGACCTTGATCGAGCGGTCGTGAGATCCCGAGACAAGACGGTGGTCATGCGGATGGAATGTCATCGCGGACACCCAGCTCGTGTGGCCTTCCAATCGCCGACGCATTCTGATCGTCGGCCTCTGCTGCGACCAGGAGACTTCCCAGATGTTGATGTGATTCCTGTGCCCGGTGGCGAACATCTCGATTCTGCCATCGCGGCCACGGCGACCGGCCACAGAGAAGGCCGCCGAGCCGGCATCATGCCCAAGAACGCTCGACGGCTCGGACCCGCCTGGGTTCCATAGACAAATCGCAGGACCCGAGAGCGGCTTGCTGTCGAGTCCACTACAAGACACGAGCCAGTTGCCATCGGGATCAAGGAACAACAGGCCTTGCAAGGTTTGTTCGTGTCTCGGCTCGAGTTTCCTCGGCTTCGGCAGCTTCTTGCCCGTCCGTTCGACCATCCAAACAACGCCGTTCACGTCGCCGACCGCGAACTTCCTGCCATCGGTAGTCGCTGCGAGACGCCAGATAGGAGCATCCGATATGTCATGCTGTTCCAAAACATGATCAGAAGATCGCGTGGGGTCGCCGATGGTGAGACAGCCATTCATGCCACCGATGGCAAAGTACTGTTCGCCGTCGTCACGCCAAGCAACAACATCAGGGATCGTGTCCCTGTCGTTGATGGAGAGCAACGGCCCAGAACTTCGTTTCTCCAACTTCTCCACATCCCAGACAATGAACCGGTGAATGGTTGACACAAGGGTCTGCGTTCCCGGGATGAACGCGAGCCCCCTCACGCTGCTCGTGTGTCCCTCAAGCCGGCGAACATCCTGCTTGTCAGGACTCCAGAGCTTCATGAACCCATCGTCGGATATCGAGAGAACCCGGCCGTCTTTCAGCGTATGCATCTGTCGAATGATGTAAGCGTGCCCCCGCAGCACGTTGGTTTCCCGGTATCGGCGGTCGCTCCAAGGTTCTTCGTCGTTGTAGCTTCGGAATTGGCCCTTGGCCTTCACATCCCACACGCGTAGGACGCCGTCATCTTCTCCTGCCACCAAGCGTTCGCCGTCGGGCGCGAACGTCAGGGCCGTGATCGCCTTGCCCCTCACAAACAGCGTGGCCGCTTCGGCTTCGCCGGCATCGACCACCCTGTCGGTGTTTTTCTGAGCCAACTCCACGCAGCGATCCACATCCCAAATGCGAATCGAGCCATCAACCGAACCGGAAGCGATCTGCTTGCCGTCAGGGCTGAAGGCGACATTCATGACCTTGTCTTCGTGGCCTACCAGGCAGGCTTCTTCCGGCTGCCCATCTCCCGCAATTGCTCGTTCAACATTCCGAAGGCGAACCGTGTAGTCGTGAGCGCCCGACGCCAACCACTTGCCATCAGGGCTGAATGCCACGGACGTAATGTTGGGTTGATGCCCCGAAAGCACGTACTTGGGTGGAAGCGCAGTATCGCTATCAGGTGTGAGATTCTCCAGATCCCAGAGGACAACTTGACCCAAGTTCGGGCCCACCAGACCGGTGGCCAACAGCGGCCTCTTGGGGTGAAACGCTAAGCTCGAGGAGACTCCCTGTACCGGCAGGTCGCGCAACAGCTGAGGCTTCTGCCAGTTGCCCTCTCGCCTCCAGACACGGATGTGCGGTTCGGAGGAGGGCATGCCTGGGCCCGAGGATGGTCTGTAGCAGAAAGCCGCCAAGAGCTCCCCGTCGCTGCTGAAAGCAACGGCCCTGGCCACGGTCCCTTCGTCGTTTCCCAGTGTCAGCGAGGCAATCTGGCTGGAGTCGCTGAGGCGACAGAGGAGGATTTTGCCCGAGCCTGAAACGCAGACGGCAACGAGCACCTCTGTTGGATCGACCGAGAAACCGAGGAGGGGTGAAGTCGGCACACCCTCGGGACGGAAAACCGTCCGGATGCTCTGGTCGACTCTGCTGTTGAGATGCCGCCATTCCCAGGGATCTCCCTGGACTTTGCCGCGTGCTGCCTTCAGGATTTCTCCTGCACGCGCAGCGTCGAGCAACGTGAGCGAATCCTGGGCCGATTCGAGCATCTTGCCGTAGGCGACAAGTCCTTCTCTTTGCGTCGCTTCCTTCTCAGCATTTCGGGAATCCCAGAAGGTGACCGCCACGACTATCGCCAGCACGGTCAGCAGACCGGCCGAAATCGACGCCAGCTTCCACGTGTGCCGCCTGACGTACTTCTTCGCCACGTAGGCGAAGCTGGGGCGACGGGCAAGAATGGGTTCATGCTTCAGATAGCGACGGATATCCCCCGCCAATTCGATGGCTGATCCATACCGGTGGTCTCGATCCTTCTCCAAGGCCTTCATGGTGAGCGTCTCGACGTCGCCCCGAAGCTTGGGATTGATCGAGGAAAGCCTGCGCGGTGAGTCCTCCTTGATGACGCGGGTGGCCTGGTAGATGGTGCTGCTGGACGCATCGTATGGCAGCTGGCCCGTGAGCAATTCGTACAGCACGATGCCGAGTGAATACACGTCGCTGCGCGTGTCGAGGTCGTGAGGATCGGCGTCGCACTGCTCGGGGCTCATGTACTGGATCGTGCCCACAAGCTGGCCGACGTTCGTCTGCTGCGTCGTGATCGCCAGGTCGGAGTCGGTTCCCCGCGCCACGCCGAAGTCGATCACCTTCGGCTCACCGGAGGAGTCCACCAGGATGTTCGCAGGCTTCAGGTCGCGATGGATGATTCCCTTCTGGTGGCCATGATGTATCGCATCGCAGACTTTGCTGAACAACCGCAGTCGGTCGCGCGTGCCGAGTTTCATCGAAGAGGCGTATTGCGTGAGCGTCTTCGCGCCGGGGATGTACTCCATGGCGAAGAACGGGACCTTGCCCGAATCATCGTTGTGCATGCCGGCGACGAACACGTGCGCGATGTTGGGGTGCCGCAGGTGGGCCAGGATCTGAGACTCGAACTGAAAGCGACGCAGCGCCGAGCGCGAAGCGACATGGCGGTGCATGATCTTCAGGGCGACGACACGCCGCGGCTCTTCCTGGACGGCTTCGTATACCGTGCCCATGCCGCCGGCGGCGATGACGCTCTTGATGTCGTAACCAGCGACTCGCGTGCCGATCCTGGGGTCGTTGGCCCGATCGCCGGGCTGTTCCAGCGATCCGTGGCCAGGATCGGGCGATCGCAGGAACTCCGCAGGAGCGGCTGCATGATGATCCAACAGCGACTCCACCTCAGCAAGAAGCTCGGCGTCGTTGCCGCAGGCTTGCCCCAGGAAGGATCGTTGCTCCTCCGCCGGCAAGCCCCTGGCTTCCTCGAAGAGCTCGTGGACACGATGCCATCGGCTGACAGGCATCACTCGTTTTCCTGACCTGTTGATGTGTCACCCTTCGACAGCTCGCGATGGAGCCAAGCCTTGGCGAAGCTCCATTCGCTGTCCACCGTTCTAGGCGATAGATCCATCGCATGGGCCGTCTCGTCAATTGTCAGCCCCGCAGAGAACCGGAGCTTCACGACCTCGGCCTTTCGGGGATCGTGCCGTTTCAGCCGTTGCAGCACCTCATCGATCGCGAGCATTTCCGCTGGATCATGGTCGAACACCGCCGGTTCGTCGTACAGGCGTTCGATCCTGGCACCGCCGCCGCGTTTCTGCCTGTTCCTGCTTCGTGCGGAATCGATGAGGATTCGATACATCGCCTTGGCGGCAGCCGCAAAGAACTCCTTACGGTTGACGAAGTCGTTCCGACCGTTGCCGCCCATCAATCGCATGAAGGCCTCGTTGACCAAGGCGGTCGTCTGGAGTGTGTGCCCGGGCGCCTGTCCGGCCATCTGTCGCTGCGCGACGCGGTGCAATTCATCATTGAGCATGAGCCAGAGCTCTTCCCGCGCAGCCTCATCGCCCTGGCCCACAGCGTTCAAGAGGCGCGTTACCACGTTGTCCGAGGAAGCTGGCATTCTCCGACCCTTCCGAGAGTGGCGGGACTTGAGACATCCATGGTAGCAAGAAACCTCTCGGCCTGTCGACAACGCGGCCCGTGAATCTGAAGAGGCGGCTGGGCTGTAAGTCCTGCCTTCACCACGTGTTACGACCAGTCATGCCCGAGTGAGCTCAGTTTCTGTCAGAAGGGGGTATCCACTTGACGCAAGTTCCCCCTACATCTTGTGGTTTCCATCGACA
>CAYYPB010000024.1:0-13693 GCA_964473405.1 uncultured Planctomycetaceae bacterium | reverse complement strand
GGCTCATTCCGGCCAAACGAGGTTACCGAGCGTACGAGGATCGTAGCAATACCGTGGCGCGCGCGCCCAGTCAGAGTACTCTCCGTCCGCCGGCGATAGCCTGGCCAGATTGAGACCCCAGACGCGCCGCAGCGCGGCCTCGGAACCAAAGGCCGAAATCGGAATCGCAACCTCCGCCGACCAACCCTGGGCCGTCGCTACGACGCAGCACGTCGGCGGCAAGCCAGGCCAAGGCCGCACCTTGCCGATCGGCGGCGTCGTGCGAACGCCGCGCTCGAATACCGGGTTGCCGGTCGCCTTGAGGACGATGTGATAGAGGTCCTCGCTTTGCGTCCCGGCATTCGTCGGATCGATGAGAATCTCGACGAGATCCTCACCGAGCGGCATCAAGTCCTCGTACTCGACGTAGTTGCGCATCACCTGCGGACCGTCACTCGGCTCCGCCACCGCCACCGCGGCATGGACGCCGATATAGAGCATCCCATCTGCCTGCGTGAAATAGGCAATCGTCTGATACCGGGCCCGCGGACGACGCTTGCTCCCGCCGCGCGCAGTGATCAAGCGGAAGTCCCCGACGCTATTGGCGACATTCGGCACCCAGTCGTCCAGCCGACCATCGACCCGAATCGGCAGCGGCGCCGGCGGCACATGGACCACGGCGGTCGTCGCGGTCAGCGCCACACTGCCCGACGCGCCGGCGTCGAAGAGGATATCCTGCGTGAAGTGGCCTTGCAGGTCCGTGACGGGCGGAGCCGGCATCTCGACGACCAGCCGCTTGCGAACCTGCCCCATCTCCGGGATCGGGCCGGCGGTGATCTTGTTAGTCCGACTGACCGCGTCGGCCGGCAAAGGGCCGAACGCCAGACGGCCCTCGACCGGCGTGCGAAGTTCGCTGCGAATCCCGACCTCATAGTCGAGAACGAACTTGCCGCCCTCCGGCTTCGATTCGAACCGCAATCGCGCCGACTCGGGCCAGGCCTCGATCGTCCGCGTGGCGGCGAGAAAGTCGGCCCATGCCTTGCGATTGGAAGGGGAGGCCCCATCAGAAACCGAACGCGTCTCCAGAGAGGTCCGCACTTCCGCGTCAACAATCGACTTGGCCAACTCCCAGAGTTCGGGATCATCGATCCGGCGACCGTGCAAACCGTCCTGATAGTTGTCGCCATAGGCATCCGTGCCGGCCGCCTTGATAAGCGAAGCGACGATGAGCTGCGCCGTCTTGGCCCGGCCGTTCTCACTCAGCAATCGCAAGCGGCAGCAGTCTTGCAGCCCCTGCTGGAGTTGCTTGAGCCGTACCGATGGCACTGGCCCGTCGAGGCCGAACATCGTGCCAGGATAGATGAGCCAGCCATCGCTGGCCTGCCCACGATCGCGAATCGACTTGTCGAAGACGTCGATCGGCCAGTCGGTGACGCGATCGAGAAGGATCGCGTCGTGCCCTTGAAGGAACGCCTGCCAGGGGAGGCTCCGCGATTGGATCGGCGGCGCTTCGATGGCCGTCGAACCGCTGAACGGCGGACGATCGGGAACGAGCCAGGTCCACTTGCCGAGCGCCTGCAAGCGCGCGAGCGTCGGACCGTGTTGATACCGCGCCGGCGTGGCCCACACATCGACGAGCGATGTCAGGTCCGCATGACAATGCTCGAACCACCCGAACGGTGCCATGTCCTGGGGAACGAGCCTGGCCACGAATCGCAGGCGTTTGTCCACAAGTTGCATCAATGTCGCCAGCAATTGTGTGTTGGCCAAATCCTCGGCGACGGGGTTCGAATGGTTCGACACATCGAAGTGCGCGAACGACTTGTCGATGCGGCCTGTCTCATCCCAGTGGCTTACCACGGCCCGCGCATAGTCCCGAAGAACCGCCGCGAAAACCGTAGAGGTCAGGCCGCCGTACAACGCGGGGTCTGGCTGATCGAGATCCACAGGCAAAGGCCACGCCGCCGCCGCGAGCCCGTCGGCGTAAGCGCTGCCGTCGATCAACGGCCCGCAAAACGCGTCGTAGTCCGTCCAGTCAAGGCGAACCGTCCCGTCGATGTCCTGCTCGAATCGAGGATGAACCTCGTCGGTGAACGGATGCAGCCCGTGTTCGTGAAGGAGTTGGAACGTCCCGAGCAAGACACGCCGGGCATCCGGATCGGACAGCGCCAGTCGGAGGTTCTCCGGGTCGAGTTGAGTGTGCGAGGCGATGATGGGCCCGAGCTGCACGTTCGCCAGGATCGGCACGGCCTCTTCGGGAGATAAGAACAGATCCTGAACCTCAATCGCCAGCGGCGTACGAAGCTGCCCGCCGCTGCCGTCCTCGACAACGACCGCGCCGTGGTAGGCCCCCACGGCGGTCGCGGGATCGATCCTGATGTCAATCCAAAACGCGAGGTTCTCATTCGGCCGAATCGAAAACGGTCGCCCGTGCCGCATCGCGTCGATGGGCACGAGGGCATCGGGAATCTCACGCCGCGCCGCGGGCCCGACCGAACGAAGGTACCAGTTGGGATAACGCTCGATCGTGATCGGCCACTGCCGGTAGATGCGCACCGCATCGGGCGAGATCGAGCCGGATTCGGACGTCAGCTCCTCGACGACAACACTCAGTCCGCCCATGTGGCTGTCCGACCCCGTCAGTACGAACTGAAACGCGACGGTTTCGTTGACCGCACCGTGCAATCGAATGACACCGTCGGCCGGGCTGAAAACCCGAGTCTCCTTGGACGGCGGCGCGTGGAGGTCGATGCGCTCCGACGGCCCCGTCGCCCACACACCGGGCATCACGACCTCAATCGACGACGGCGCGCCGCAACCGGCCGAGCCAAGCCACGCCAAGACGAGGAGCGGGGCCGAAGCACGGTGCCCGGATGTCCACCTCAGATGCAAACCAGAACCTCCGCGACCGACGCGGCCATCCCTCACAAACCCCACGGCTAGCCAGCCGTGGGCCGGCACACCTGGCCTTCGGAAGAAGCGAAAACCACCATACTCGTGGTCGGCATGGAGCCACCTCGACTATCATTATTATTGGCCGAGCCGGCCGGCGAAAGAAACCGTCGAATCGCCGCCGATAAGCACCCAAGCGACGCATCGGAATACACCACGTGACGCCAGAATCGCAAAACTGCCGAGACTCGGACCGACGCCCTGCCAGAGAGCCGGGTCGCGATCTGGCGCTGCCCATCGCCGAGAAGCCAAGACACTTCCAAGCCGGCAAGTGGCGGAGCATCTCGCTGGCCCTCGTCCATGTCTTCATGGTCGGCCATCTCATCCACTGGGCCATCGCCGGCTCCACGCTCTCGCCCGTCGAACCCTCCGAGGCCATGGAGACCATCCGCCGGGGCGTCATCAATCCGGGCTTTCTCTTCTTCGCCGCCGCCCTGCTGGCCACGCTGCTGCTGGGCCGCTGGGTCTGCGGCTGGGGATGCCACTTCATCGCCTATCAGGATCTCACGCTCTGGCTGCTCAAGAAACTCCACCTCCGTCCCAAGGCCTTCCGAACGCGGATCATGATCTACATCCCGCTCGTGATCGCCGCCGGATGGATGTTCCTCGTTCCACTGGGCCACCGCCTGTGGAGAGCCACACAAGGCGCGCCTGGCCCGGAGTTCACGACCCACTGGACCCAAACGGGCTACTGGGACACGTTTCCCATTCTCCCGATCGCCATCCTCTCCGCACTCGTTTGCGGCGTGGCGATCATCTACTTCCTCGGCCCCAAGGGCTTCTGCACCTACGGCTGCCCCTACGGTGCGTTCTTCGCCATTGCTGACAAGGTCGCGCCAGGCCGAATCCGTGTGACCGACGCCTGCCAACATTGCGGAAAATGTACGGCGGCCTGCACCTCGAATGTCAGCGTTGCCGAAGAGGTCAAGCTATACGGCACCGTGGTCGACCCCGGATGCATGAAGTGCCTCGATTGTGTCACGGCCTGTCCTACCGAGGCGCTGTATTTCGGTTTGGGAAAACCGGCACTCGGCGCGAAGCCGGCCTCGCCCAGGAAGACGCCCCGCTACGATCTGACGCTCGGCGAGGAACTCGTCGCGATCGGTGTGTTCCTCGTCTGCCTCGTCTCCGTCAACGGGCTCTATGGGCAATACCCCTTTCTGCTTTCGCTGGGAACAGCGTGCATCCTGATGTTCGTCATCATGAAGGCCGTCCACCTGGCATACCGCCGCGACGTGCGGCTGCAGAAGATCAAGCTGAAGATCGCGGGGCGCATCAAGCCTCTCGGCATCGCCTACCTCATCGCGACTACCGCGGTCGTCGCGCTCGTGGGGCACTCCGCCGTCTGGCGATACCACGACATCCTGGGGCGAAGAGCATTCACACGATCACCCAGCACAGCATCCAACTGGCCCTACGATCCTCGACTGAGAGAGCGAGCGGACGAAGCGTCGATGGAGCAGGTCGCCGTCGCGCTGCATCACCTCCGCGCTTGCGAACGGTGGGGATTCCTCCCCTCCACGCCCAACGACCTCCAGCGATCGTGGCTGAGCCTGTTCTCAGACGAACCCTCCGCCGCGGCGGACACCCTTCGACGTGTCCTCGCCCGCCGACCGGATTCGCCCGGCCTGTGGCTCAAGCTCGCCAGAATCGAAACGCATCTGGGCCGGCGCGACGCCGCGAAACGGGCCTTCGAGAAGGCCATCGCCCTCGAAACGGTCGAACGCGAGGCACTCACGCGAAAGGCGGGGGCCGCTCGCCACCCTGTCTCTTCGAACATCTGGCTGGAATGGGGCATCTTCCAGGCGCGAATGTTGGGCGATCCCAAGGCAGCGTTGGCATCCTTCGAGCGAGCGGGCACCTACGATGCTCGTTCGACAGTGCCGATCCTGGCCGTGGCGGATTTACACTTGGCCACGGGCGACGCCGCGGCGGCAAGGCGGGCTCTGCTCGACGCCATGAAGATCGACGGGAACAGTCCGCCCGTCGTCGGACGGCTGGACGCGCTGCGGATGCGGCCGCAGGACTTCAAGAGCGCGGCCGATGACTATTCGGCGGCACTAGAAGCGGATCCACAGGCCGTCGTCCTGTTGCACAACCTGGCCTATGCGTTGGCGATGTCCGGCCGGCCGGTGGAGGCGACGGCCACATGCCGCAAGGCGCTGGCAATCACGCCCGATGCAATCCATGTCCGAGCGACGTTGGGCGGCCTTCTCTACGACCAGAACGATCTGCCCGGCGCCATCGGCGAGTACGAGGTCATCCATCGCAACGCGCCGACCAACGCCGAAGCGGCGATCAGGCTTGGCATTCTCTATGTGAAATCCGGTCGGGCCGAAGAGGGTGCCCGGCTGTTCACCGAAGCCGCCCGCCACGGCAACAGCGCCCAGCGGCGCGCGGCCGAGGACCTGCTGCGACGGCTCGAGGCTCCGTCACCGTGACGCGAGTCGAAGATAGAGTTGTTCCAACTGTTCGACCATCAAGCGATGGTCGAATGCCCCGATGCAATTCGCGCGACCGCGGCGACCGCAGGCAAGGCGGCGCTCAGGATCCTGCGCCAGCCCCACGACAGCCGAAGCGAACGCGGGCAAGTCGTTGAGCCGCACGAGTTCGCCCGTTTCGCCGGAACGCACGACTTCCGGAGCGCCGTCGATGTCGAAGCTGACGGCCGGCTTCTCCATGAGCAGCGCCTGCACGACGGCTCTGGGAAGACCCTCCCATTGCGATGTGTGGGCGAGGAGGTCCATCGCCGCCAAAACGCGCGGCATCTCGGCCGGTGGTAGAAGACCGGTGATGATCGCCCGATCGCGGATGCCCCGGCGCGTCAGCTCCGACTCGTAGCGAGGTCGATCGGCTCCGTCGCCGACCCAGAGAAACCGCAACCGAGGTTCCTGCCGCAGGGCCATATCCATGACATCGATGAGTTGCTCGTAGCCCTTGTTGACGAACAGTCGGGCTACCGTACCGACAACAACGTCGTCTTCACCGATGCCCCAGGCCGATCTCGCTTCGGCGGCGTCGATGCGTCGAGGGTCGAACGCGCCGACCTCCATGCCGCTACGGACGGTCAGGTGTTGCGCCGGCGTGCCGATGCCCGCCGCCAGTGCCTGAGCGACCATCGCGTCGGCCACGCTCACAAGGGCATGGCACCGCCCCGCACAGAATTGCTCGGCCATTCGGTAGGCGGCGCGGACCGGCGCGGGCTGCGTGCGGTTGAAGCTCATGCCGTGGATCGTGTGAACGATATTCGGTACGACCGCCAGATCTGCGGCGATGCGTCCGAGTACACCGGCCTTGCTCGAATGGGTGTGGACGACATCCGGCCGGAGTTGCTCAAACCGCCGGCGCATCGCGACGAGAACTCGCGCATCACGCCAGGGGCTGATGGCCCTGACCAGATCGCCGAACTCCTCGTAGTCATACCCGCCCGCTGCGGCCCGGCCGACCAGCGACCCTTCCGGCCCCGTCGTCGGCCCGGCGAGCAGATGCACGCGATGGCCGCGCGCGTGCAAGCCCTCGCAGCTCAGGACCGTGTTCTCCTGAGCCCCGCCGACAATCAACCGAGTGATGACGTGTACGATTCGCATGAATCACAAAGCCGCCGATGGCATCGGCGGTCCGACGCTCCGGTTCACCCGCAAGGCTCTTCCGTCGTGGAAACGTCCGGCGGCATCGGTGCCGACGACGGCGGTTCACGGTCGACGCTCGCCCGCTGCGAGCCGCTGGGAGCCTTCGCCGCTCGCGCCTTTTCCAACATGCTCGGCGAGGGCGGCGGCAAGTCCGGCAGAGAGTATCGCACCCACTGCAACGTCAACCCGCGCGCCGGCGCGGTCGGCCCCGCCTTCGTCCGGTCCTTCAACGCCAGAAGGGCACCTGCCCGCTCCACCCCCCAGTGGCCGCGTCCGATTTCGAGAAGCGTGCCGACGATGTTGCGCACTTGCTTGTAGAGAAACCCATCGCCCTCGACGTCGATCGTGATCTCTCGAGCCTGGCGACCTATTTCGATGCGGTGGATCGTCCGCACGTTGCTCTGTCGTTTGTTACCGGCCGAGGCGAACGATGAGAAGTCGTGGCGTCCGACCCAGCAGGACGCGGCGCGGCGCATCGCATCGATGTCCAACGGCTGCCAGCAGTGATAGACGCTTCGCTGTGCGAGTCGCTCACAGGGTCGGCCGCGAGCGCTGTGAATACGGTAGCGATAAAGCTTCGACACGGCCGACGTCGTGGCGTGAAAGGTCAGAGGCACTTCCGCCAAGTGGATCAGCGCCATGTCCTTGGGCAATCGCGAGCCGATGCTCCGTGTGAGGCCGACATCCGGTGCCGTACTCGTCGTGTAGAGATTGGCCACGTAGCCCGCCGCGTGGACACCGCTGTCGGTCCGACTGCAGCCCAGCAACGAAACACGGTGCCGCAGCGTCCGTCGAAGGGCCTGTTCGAGACAATCCTGCACGGTTCGTTCGCCAGGCTGACATTGCCACCCGTGGAAGTCCGTGCCATCGTAGGCGAGTGTGAGCATCAAGTTGCGCATCATGACGCCCCTATCGTAGGCGCACATGTGCGCGCGAACAACACATGCCGGAGCATGGCATCATGTCAGCGGGGAACGTCGAGGTCGCTGTGCTATTCGGTGGCCGAGCCGTTGATGAAGGCCCGATCGGTGTTCCGCCGAGCCTTGCGCCGGGCGTGCCGCCTCTCCGGCGACAGGGTGGGCAGCGACTGCGGATCCAGGTCCCAATACGCGCAGGTGCAACCGCGACCGCGATCCTTGGCCAAAGACAGAGCAAGATCCGCTTCACCCATCATTGTGTCGGGGTCGTGATCGGGATCGTCGCCATCGAAACGGGAGATCCCGAAGCTGGCCGTGAAATGCTTGGGGTCGATCTCGGCGTCGAACGCGATTGCCGCGAACGTCTGGCGGACACGCTCGCAGATGCCGAGCGCACGCTGCTCGTCGGTGTTCTTCATGACGACGGCCATCGTGTCGCCCGCCACGCGACCAGCATGACAGTCCGGCGAATCGAATCGCCTCATCAAGCGAGCCAGCGTCAGAATCACCTCGTCACCGAGCGTGTAGCCGAAACGCTCATTCGCGGATGCCAAGTTGTCGACACCTCCCAGAAGTAGGAAGCTCGACGTCTTCTCGCGTTTGGCCGTCATCATCGAATCGGTGAGGTGCAGGAACAATTGACCCCGGTTGTCTAGCCCCGTCTGGGGATCCTTGATGGCAAGCCGGCGAAAGGACTCTCTCAAGACCTGCTCCCGCAGAACGACCTTCAGCCTTGCCAGAAGACTCACCTTGCGGATGGGCTTGAAGATCAGATCCTGGGCGCCGGCGTCATAGCACTGCGTGATGACGTCATCTGTCGGCTCCAAGCCCGTGAGGAACAGCACGGGCATGTCCGCGGTCGCAAGCCGAGACTTCAGCGCCCGGCAGACCTCGTATCCATCCATTTCCGGCATCTGTATGTCGAGCAGAACGGCACTCGGGCTGTACTGCTCGGCAAGCGGAATCCCGATGGCCGCACTCTCAGCCGAGAGCGTGCGATACCCAGCGGACTGGAGAATCCTCAGCACTAGCCGCATCGAATCGTCGGCGTCGTCGACCACGAGGATCAACGGTGCTGGGTCCCGGTCTGCTTGCTCAGGCTTTCGCGACAAAGAACCCCCCCCGCGAACCCTCCGGAGTCAGTAGGAGGATCCATGCTCTCTCTACATCGGCATCTTCACGGGCAGCCTCACTTGTTCTCGACGAATCCGACTCCCAGAGTAGCCGCACTTCTGCCAGATGCAGAGTTCTGGGACGCCACACAGCCCAGGGCCATTGCAAGAGCGTGTTTCCCGCACGAATCGGGTCTCCATTGGGGATGCCCTCCCCCCGCGGAACACTCCAAACGAAGCTCGCGAGCCAGCGGCATCTCGCCGGATGGCCGCCACGCCCTTCTTGCGATTACGCGGATGAACGAGGAAGAAACATGCCAAGGCTATCGACACGCCATTATCGGTCCGTCGAGTATCACCGTTGAATCGCTCGGGGTGATGGAGAAAAGGTCCGCCCTCTGCACTTTCGTCAGGGCGTTCTTGATGAGCCCGATGGCATCCTCGCTTGCCGAGAGGTCGGCAGAGGAGATGTTCAACTTCTGGGACACCTACGGCTGCATGAGGTTCAGCCAGTGTTCTGTTCTTCTCACGGCGACACCGCAGACCAGTGTCTCGCTCGTCGCATCCTTGAAGGCCTGTTGTTCTCCCTTCGGATGCATTGGGAGCAGTCTCCGTTGTTGGAGGCCCTCGACCGGGGCCTACTCCTGCTGCGCTTCGACTGCCTCTTCCCATTGCTCGTTCAGCGTTTCTAGTTGCTTGCGTAGTTGGTCGTATTCGATCTGGAGGTCTTTGTACTTTGCCTGGTCCTTCATCATCGCCGGGTCGGCGAAGCCTGTTTCGACTTCTTTTACGCGGGTCTCTATTCTGATGATGGAGGCTTCCAGGTCTTCCAGGCGCTTGGCGGCGTACTTGGATTTGCTCTTTTTCTTGCCCCCGCGACCTGTCCTCTTTGACTTCTCGTGGGCTCTTGCGGCGGTCTGCTGGCGGGCTTGCTCCAGGCGCTCGGCTTCTTCGCGCTCGGCGATGAGCTTGGCGTAGGTTGTCCAGTTGCCTTCAACGATCTCGTGCTGGGCTCGCCTCGGCATCGCCAGGAGTTGGGTGGCGATGCGGTCCAGGAAGTAGCGGTCGTGGCTGACCATGAGGATGCTGCCGCTGTAGAGCGTGAGTGCCTCTTCGAGCGCTTCGCGCGCGGGGATGTCCAAGTGGTTCGTCGGTTCGTCGAGGACGAGTACCTGCGGGTTCGTCCAGACGAGCCGGGCCAGCAGCACGCGCGACTGCTCGCCGCCCGACAGATCACCGACGCGCTTGAAGACATCGTCGCCGCGAAAGAGAAACAGCGCCAGGTACGAACGCGCCTCGGTCTCGCTCACCTCGGGCCTCGCCTCGCGGACCGCTTCCATGACAGACTGATCGCCGTCCAGGCCGCGATGCTCCTGATCGTAGTAGCCGACCGAGAGATTCTCGAAGAGCCGTACCGTTCCCGCGTCAGGCGTCTCAGTGCCGAGCAACATGCGCAGGAGGGTCGTTTTGCCCACACCGTTCGGGCCGATGATGCCGACCGTCTGGCCGACGGTCATTTCGTAGTCGAGATCCTTGATGAGCTGCATCGAGCCATAGCCTTTGCAGACGCCCTTGCAGCGGACGACCATGTCGCCGCCTTTGGCATGGGGATCGAAGCGGAGCTTCATGCCCGGCTTCTCGGCGCCGGGCTTGTTCAGGATCTCGCCGCGCGCGGTCATATTGTCCAGCAGCTTGCGCCGCGAGCGAGCCTGTTTGGCCGTGTCCTTCTTGTATCGGGCCCGATTGATGTAGTCCTTCTGATGCGCAACCCAGGTGCGCTGCTTTTGATAGGCGCGGACGGCCTGAAGCTGGCGGATGCGCTTGGCTTCGGCGTAGTTGCTGTAGTTGGTCGGATAGACCGTGGCCTGGTGGTCTTCGATTTCGATGACCTTGGAAACGACGCGGTCGAGGAGATAGCGATCGTGCGAGATGATGACCGCCCCGCCGGTGTGCATGGCGAGGTACTTTTCGAGCCAGCGCGTGGCGTCGATGTCCAGATGGTTCGTCGGTTCATCGAGTAGCAGGAAGTCGGCTCCGGTCATGAGCATGCGGGCGAGTGATGCCCGGCACTTTTGCCCCCCGGAGAGGACGTCGACCTGTTGCTTGTATTCGTCAGGGGAAAAGCCGAGTCCGCCTAACACCTCGCGGATGCGTACCTCGTAGGAATAGCCGCCGTCCGCCTCGAACCTGGCATGAAGACGGTCGTAGCGGTCGTGTACGGCCTTTTCATCAGGCGTGCCATACAGCTCGGCCATCTCGGCGGTGAGTTGTTGCAACTCGACTTCGAGGCGGCGATGCTCGGCGAAGGGCTCGGCGACCACGTCGATCAGGCACGCATTGTGATCGAGATTGGGTTCCTGGGGCAAGTGGGAGACGGTCAGGCCCTTGGTCTTGGTGACGACGCCGTGGTCCGGCGTGGTCTCCCCCATGATGAGCCGAAACAGGGTCGTCTTACCGGAGCCGTTGGCACCGATGAGCCCGACCTTCTCGCCCTTTTGGAGTTCGAGCGTGATGTCGGACAGGACGGTCTGCCCCGCGTAGGACTTGCTCGCGTTCTGGATCGTGAGGGCGGCCATGGGGCAATCGCGTCAGGCACTGGGCCGATGGATCGCCATGGCGTCGGGCGGGGTGTGGGCGGCCGGCCCGTCGGCGGGACGCCTCTGCTCGCGCCGAGGGGCGAAGAGGACGAAGGCGGCGATAATCAGGCCACCGGACATGAACAGGAAAACGGGTTGCATCGTGGGGTCGAGGAACAAATCGATCAGACCGCGCCGCTGGGCCCACGCCTCGGCGTTGCGGACTCGCCGGGGCCATGTCGTGGGAATGCGCAGCTCGCTCTGAAACTGGGTGGAGGCATCAAACGCGTCGGGCGTTGCGGGCGTTTCCGGCATGACGGTTAGAATCTGCTCCTGAGGGTTCTCATAACGCAGATCGAGAACGGCGAGCCGCTCGTTGATGGTGAGGTCGTTGGCGAAATCGTCGAGGAGGTTCTCGCGTCGTTCGACGTCGCGTTCTAGTTCATCGTTGAGACGGCTCAGGCGGGACTCCTCTTCGAGCGTCTTGCCGTACTGCCGAACGAGAGGCAGCACGATGCTCGGGGCGAACAGGAAGAAGGCCACCGAAGCGAAGGCAACAAACAGGAGGCGATGGCCCATGGGCGAGGGCGGCAGCGGTTCGTTCGCCATGTGCTGAAGTGTCTCGTCGTGTTCTTGCTTCAAGGCCGTGTCCTGATGGGGCGGTGTTTCGGATGTCGAGTGCGCCTCGTTGTCGACCCACGGCTTGCTAGCCGTGGGCTTCGGCGCGCGTTTGCGAGCAACCTTTCGCCGCGGCGTCCCGTTCTGGCGTCTAGCTCTTGTTCCACAGCGGCCCGCCGTATCGGGCTTGGTCGCCTAGGTGTTCCTCGATCCGCAGCAACTGGTTGTACTTCGCCAGTCGATCCGTGCGCGACAGGCTACCGGTCTTGATCTGGCCGGCGTTGGTCGCGACGGCGATGTCGGCGATAGTCGTGTCTTCCGATTCGCCGCTGCGGTGGCTGATGACGGCCGTGCCGCCGCCGCGCATGGACATTTCGATGGCGTCGAGCGTTTCGGTCAACGTGCCGATCTGGTTCACCTTGATGAGAATGCTATTGGCCGACTTTTCGCGGATGCCGCGGGCGAGCCGATCGGTGTTCGTGACATATAGATCGTCACCGACCAATTGGACCTTGTCGCCAAGCCGCTCGTTGAGCTTAGCCCAGCCGGCCCAATCGTCTTCGGCTAGACCGTCTTCCAGGCTGCGGATGGGCCACTGTGAGCATTTTTCGACCCAGTAGTCGACCATCTCGTCGGCGCAGATGACGCGGCTCGGATCGCTATTGAAGAACTTGTACTTGTCGGGGGCTCCGGCCTCGTTGGCGAGTTCGCTGCACGCCGGGTCGAGTGCGAAGAAGATCTGCTCGCCGAGCTTGTAGCCGGCCTTCTCGACGGCTGTAGCGATGAGCTCGAAGGCCTCGTCATTGGACTTGAGGTTGGGGGCATAACCCCCTTCGTCGCCGACGGCCGTGTTGTAGCCCTTGTCCTTGAGGACGGACTTGAGCGTGTGAAAGATCTCCACGCCCCATCGAAGGGCCTCGCTGAAGCACGGCGCGCCCCAGGGCTGGACCATGAACTCCTGAAAGTCCACGGTGCTGTCAGCGTGCTTGCCGCCGTTGAGGATGTTCATCATCGGTACGGGCAGCACGTTGGCATGGCAGCCGCCGAGATAGCGGAACAGCGGCTGGCCGCAGGCTTCGCTGGCCGCCCGGGCCGCGGCGAGGGAGACGGCGAGAATGGCGTTGGCGCCGAGTTTGCCCTTGTTCGTCGTGCCGTCGAGGTCGATCATCGTGGCGTCGAGCTCTTCCTGGTCGGTGGCGTCGATGCCGACGACGTTCTGGGCGATGGTCGTGTTGACGCTCTCGACTGCCTTGAGGACGCCCTTGCCGCCGTAACGGGCCTTGTCGCCATCGCGAAGCTCGACGGCTTCGTGTTCGCCGGTCGAAGCGCCGCTGGGGACGATGGCTTGGCCGTGGGCTCCTCCGTCCAGCACGACGACGGCTTCGACGGTGGGGTTGCCTCGCGAATCCAGCACCTCGCGACCTTGGACATGGATGATTTCTGTACTCATGGCGTCTCCCGTTCGCTCAACCAAAAGGTTACAGGTGTATCGGCCTCGCTACGGCCGGTGCTTCACGGCAACCCTTGCGAAGAATCGGCAGCCGGAAACGGCCCAGAGCCTATGTCAGGGCTCGCGCGTTGACAAGGGTAGCGCAGGTTTTGCGGGGTCGTGGAGTCGGTCAGAGCCCCGAGCGCAAGCGAGCGGGTTGGAGTCTCCGCGAGCGGTCCACGAGAACGCGGCGATCGACGGGTGGCCCGCCTCCTCCGGAGGGGGGACTGACTTTCCCCCAGCCTCCGGCTCCGCCGGGGAGATCGCCTGCATGCAGATCTGCCGGCTACGCCTACGCCGCCCCCCGGCAGAAGGGCCTCGATGATCGGATCGTCAGGCTTGGCTGCCTCCCGGAGGACCGGTGCCAGGAACTTGCCCGTGGCGCACCATGCGCCAGCTCGCGGGCCGGGGGAGAACAACT
>CAYYPB010000023.1:0-13699 GCA_964473405.1 uncultured Planctomycetaceae bacterium | reverse complement strand
GCCCCGAGGCGAAGACCCCGCCCTCCTCCTGCCCGCAGCCTGGAAGGCCGAGCAGCTCACACCCACCCATTGCAACGCCTGAAAACCCGCTGACGACACGAGCAACCCGGACGTCGTGCGCAGGCGCAGGCAAGACTCCACCCGTGCAGGCGACCGAGCGCTTACGCTGCGGGCGCGCCCTGTCAGTTTCATAACCCCGATCAGTTCTGGCTCAGCAGTTTCGTTACGAACAGATCCACGTCCGCGAAGTCGGCGGCGGCGGAGTTGTCCAGGTCGGCTGCGCACTCGTTGTCGGTGGGGCCGGCTTGGCCTAGGACTACTCGGGTGAAGGGGGCTATGTCATCGCCGTTGATCGTGCCGTCGCCGTTGACGTCGCCTAGTGCGAACGCGCAGCCGCAGGTGCTGATGTCGGTGGCGAGGATGCGAACGATGTCATCTCTACACAGCGTTTGCACGAACGGGTGCGAGTTCTCCTTGAGCTCGTTGCCCTGCTCATCGAGGAAGCGGTCGAGCTGTTGAACGTCGACGAACACCCGCGTTGCCCCGGGCGATGCGACGGTCGCGAGGATCGACGGAGCCGTCGGGTCGGTCACATTCACAACCTGAAGGCCCAACGTGCTGTTGGCGACGAGCGCGTAGTCGTCGACGCCCGGCGGATTGATCTGGCTGGACACGTCCACATCCATGGCGACGCCGCCCAGCATTTGGGCAGCGCCTGCAAACGTGATCGCGTCGGGGTCGGTGATGTCGAACACGTGCAGGCCGGCCTGGCCTGCGGCGACGTAGAGATAGAAGTGCTCGCGCGAGGGGATCGCGCCATCAGTGATCAGGTAGCGGCTGTAGGTGTCGAGGCCGGCGGCGCCGACGAGTGGCAGCGTGTTCGCCAGCGAGGGCGACGAGAAGTCCGGCAGCAGGTCGATGACGTGTACACCGACATCCGGATCGGCCACATAGGCCCGCGAAGCGAAGGCGGAGCCGTTTTGATAGTGGGCATAGAGCGTGACGTCGGCGGCGTTGATACCGGGAACGTCACCCACGATGGCGGGCATTGTGTGGTCGGAGATGTCGGCCACGAGCAGACCGCCCGATCCGGCGGCGATGAACAGGTGGATACCCCAGGGGACTGCCCGAACGGCGGACGGAGCGGGGATGGTGGCGAGATAGGTCGCGACCTCGGGGTTGTCGTTGTCGTAGATTTCGACGCCGACGCCCGCGACGACGACGTAGAGGAATCGTGCCGCTCGACTGACATCGATTGCGTTGATGCCGGGGATGGTGGTGGCGAGCGTTCCGGGGACGCCGCCGGTCATGTTGTACACATCGACGCCGCCGGGCCCCCTGGCGACGTAAAGGTAGTCCGCCTTCCCTGAGACGACATCCGGCAGGGTGGCGACGGCCAGGACCGTTCCAGCAGCGGCCGAGCCGACGGAGGCGGGCGTTGTCGGATCATCCCAACGGTTGAATATGCCAACACCGCTGGTGCCGGCGACGTAGGCATGAGTTCTGGCCAGGGAGTAGTTGCCCGACCCCAGGCCGAGTGAGGCCGGTGCGCGGTGGCATTCGGCGCAGGTGCGAACCTCACCCGGACCGCGGATGGTGTGCGGATTGACCGGTTGCATCGCGAGGCCGGACTTGCCGTTGACCGTGCCGGGCATGGCAAAGTCGAGGATCTTCGAGCCGTCGGGTGCGGTCACGTCGGCAATGGGTTGGCAGCCGACGATGTAGGGTGAGATACGCCCGGCCGAGTTGGCTCCGAGCATGAACTGTTGGAGAGCGACGAACATCTTGTTGTTGGTGGAGGCCTTGCCGACTTCCATCTCGCGGGTCATGAGGTTGAGCCCCGACAGTTGCTCGTTGCGTTCAAAGTGGCAGCCGAAGCAGTTGGGCGTCCAGGACGTGTGGCAGGCGAAGCACTCGAGGCCGCCGTTATCTTTGAGGTGGTTCCCGTTCATCGCGCAGGCCGCGACGGGGTTGTAGAACGGCGAGGACGGGTCAGTGATGTCCATGGCTTCGAAGGTTCGATGGACCGAGCCGTCGACCTTCGAGGTGACGGCGATCCTGCCATCGGGATCACGTGCGACGTTGTCGAGCGGAATGTTGTCGAAATCGACGAGCGACGCTCGGGCCGTCGGCGTGCCGTGACAGGTCTGGCAGGCGATCTTCGTGGCCTGGTCCATGTGTCCGTAAATGTTGCCGTCGCCCATGGCGTCGGCCTTGGTATGGCAATCGATGCAGTGCATGCCGCGCTCGCCGTGGATGTCGGGCGGGTTGGTCTCGGGATCGACATAGTGGAAGTTGCCGTTGAACCGCACGTCGGTCGTGCCGACGACGCCGGGGCCGGACGGTAGGTCGGGCGGCATCTGGGATCGGCCGGTGAAGCTGAGGCCGATGCGAGCGCCACGGTGGTGGCAGTGGAGGCATTGCTCGGTGGGGATCGCCTTGGTGATGCGGTGGACCTTTGGGTGTCCCTGCTCGACGTGATCGATCGACAGGTCGGCGCTGAGCGAGCGGCCGTCATCGGCGTAGACCATATGGCAGGCGGCGCATCCGTCGGCACGGTAGGTGCCGTCGGCCCCGACGGCCCCGCGGAAGCCCTTGCCGCGTGACCACAAGTGGCAGCGAGCGCAGGCCTGCGAAGGGACGGCCTGGAAATGCGTCGATACGAGCGAAGGATCGTTAAGGGGGTCATAGATGATGAGGTCGGCCAGAGAGGCGACGGCTCCGGCCTCGGTCGGCACGGTTCCGTCGTCGTCGGTAATGGCGAACGTGGCGTACTCGGGCGTCTTGGAGTCGATGACGCCGTTCAGGTACATGCCGCCGGCGTAGTGGCCCGCGGCCGTGGCCATCATGGACTTCATGACGGTCGTGACCTGGCTCGGGTGGCAGACGCCGCATGTATCGCTGACCACGCGCAGGTTGGAGGGATTGACGAACTGCTGGTATCGCAGGTCGTAGTCGAGCGGCGCGACCGTCTTGTCCATGATGACGGGCCGCGTAGGCTGAACGTGGGCCAGTTCGACGGTGGTCTCCGCGGCGTTGCCGCCATGGCAGAATACGCATGACAAGTCGAATCCCATGTCGACGGTGACGTTCTCGATGAGATCGTGACAGCCGACGGCACGGCAGCCTTCGCCGGCTCGGGGGCCTGCGGGCCAGTCGGGGTCCCCGGGCCGCGGTCCGATGGCACCGCTCTTGCTCGCCGCACCATCGCCGTGGCCGAGCATGGGCAGGCCGACGCGGATGCCTTCATCTGCGCGAACCGCAAAGACCGACGCCAGCAGGACGGCAGCAGTGGCCAGGGTGAGAAAACCTACGTGTGTCAACGTTCTGTGCATGGATCAGACTCCGCCAGTCGAAATCGCTCGCCGGTCGTGGCAGTGGGGGTCGGGCCTTTGGAGCGTGCTGCTGGGGAGACTCCGCCCGATGATGGGCGGCGGTGCGACCACCTGATCGGCGTTGTGCCGCCTGTTGTTCCCAGTCGGCCCTGGCGGCCGAATACGATCCCCTGCCATTCCCCCTACCTGGAATGTGTCTACCATCATATCGTTTTGTAAGGCGACATGACAAGTCGCCGCGGGGGCGGGAGCTGTGGATTATGGGCGGCTGGGGGGCTTGTCGGCGGCGATCCCGGGACGTTTGGTCTGTGAAGAGGCTCGGGGTCGCCGCCAAAGAGGCCTGCTGGACTTGAGTGGATTGAGTCTGGTGATATAATCAGGACATCGAACCTCAGATGGGGCAGGTCGGCCCCAGGGCCCGCTGTCGGCGATCGCCGGCAGAGAGGAGCGAATGTCATGAAACGTCTCTCGATGATGGCCTTGATGGCCACGATTCTTGTGGCCTTCTCCGCGTCTGCGAAGGGGCAGTGGTTCCTGAGCGGCGACGCCGAGTGGGACCAGCATTTTCGCAAGCGTTGGTCCAAGGGCGACGATCTGTTCGGCAAGGGCTACTTCAAGGGTGCCGCGGCCGAATGGTGTTGGTGCCTGGACAATCTCTCTAACTCGTATCCTGACTTCGAACGCAACCCCACGTCAGTGCTTGTGGATAACCTCAATCTGATCCGCACCTACTATCCCAAGATTCAGCCCATTCTGGAGAAGCGCCGTGACGCCGCTAAGAAGAAGATAAAGAAGGGAAAAGCCAGTGAATTCGTAGCGCACGAGTTTGCCGAGTTCAACAAAGCGCTGGGCGACTGGTATCTTACGCTCGAAGTCTATGACGAGCTGGAGGACATGAAGAGCAAGAAGAAGCGCCGGAAGATGCGCGAACAGCTCTTCCTCTTTGTCGAGGAATCGTTGATCGAGGAGAAACGCTACGAGGACTTTCTCGTCGGCGCCGGACGTGGGCCGGGCAACTTGAAGGCGCGAAAGAAGAAACTCACGGACGCGTTGGAGTCGTTCCAGTCGATCGACGACAAGCTCAAGACGCAAGCCAAGATGAACCTCTGTCTCTCCGCTGCCCGCCGCTATCAAGCCCTGCTGGCCGTGGGGCGGGACGAAGATGCAGCCCGCCTCGTGGACGAGTTTCTGGAATACCACAAGACTACGCAGACCTACCGCGCCTTCGTCCGCCACGCGGTGGCCGCCAAGTCCTACAAGACGGCCCGCGGGTTGATCCGCCGGGCGGAGACCGACCTCACACGGCTCCAGTACGAAGAAGTCCAACGCGAAGAGAAGTACATCAAGAAAAAGGCCAAGAAGAATAAGGACAAGAAGAAAAAGAAAAAGAAGAAGAAGAGAAAGAAGAAGAGAAAGAAGAAGAGCGACTAGTACTCCGACGCCACTCAATGGATGGATGGCACGGTCGAGCGGCACCTTGGCCGTGGTTGGCCTCGCACGTTCCGCGGCCCAGCAGGAACTGGACCGTGCCACCTTGGCTCTTTCAGATGAGGTGCGACAGAGCACTAGCTCGGCAGGGCGTTCCCGCCTACTCGGTCCTCATGTCGATATCGCCGGACGACAAACAGGAATGACGATTGCGGGGCATCCCCTGGCGGAGTACAATCCGCCGATCGCTCGTTTCGTCCATTGGAGCGTTTCTTCCGTGTAGCGAGGGTTTCGGTGTTATCTCAAACCGCCCAGTACGCACTACGAGCGATGGTCTATATCGCCCAGCACGCGGACGAAGGCACGTCCGTACTCGCCAAAGAGATCGCCGAAAAGACCTTTGTTCCCAGGCAGTACCTTTCCACGATTTTGCGAGAGGCCGTGCGGGCGGGGCTCTTGAAGTCTACGCGCGGCAAGGGCGGCGGCTATCAATTGGCTAAGGCCGCTCACAAAACGCGGCTGCTCGACGTCCTTCGGCCGTTCGACGACATCGCGGCCCGCACGGGCTGTCCGTTCGGCCAAGCGGAATGCAGCGACGAGAACCCCTGCGTTTTTCACGATCACTGGAAGCCGGTTTCTGTCGCCTTTCAGGAGATGCTCAACGGGACGACACTGCGCGACATGCAGCATGATGCAGCCCAGGCCGTCTCGAAGAAGAAGAGAAAGAAACGCTGAACAGCTCGTTCGGGGCAGCGGCTGTTCCGACAGGACCAGATCCTGACATCCCTATAGATAGATTCCGAGTACGGGCCGGAGTCCCTTCCGCATGGGCTTGCAGCGGACGTCCCAGCCCATAATGGCGATATCCGCGGTGGCCTATTCGGCCTCGCGGGGCCAAGAAGCCACTTCGGTTCGGGATGATGGCGGATTGGGCCTCGTCATGGCTGTTCGCAACGAGCAAACGGAGGGGCTTGAGTCCGATAAGAGCAGCTATTTGAGCCCAAGAGCGGCTTTCGGACACGTTGAGTCGGCCTAGCGCGTGCGCGACGGATCAACCGATAACCCTTTCGTATTATTGGCTTGGCGCGAGGGCGAAGGACGCTATGCTTCCGGGCTGTGCGGCGAAATCGCCGAACGAATCGCGCTGGAATAACTCATGGCGGGCGTCTTCTTTTGAGCGACTTTTCGTCGCGGGCCGTCTGTTGAAAGTCGACACGGCCCTTCCGTGTCAATGTGTGTGTTTGACAAACGTAGTGTTTTGTTACCTGTTTCTTTGAAGAGGAGATTACTCAATGGTATCCCACGGTGACCAGATCGTTACACAGTTGATCGGCGGAGTCGGTACGTTTTTCGGTGCCTTGATCACGGCATTCTTCGGCGAGTTCGTCACGCCGTTGTTCAACGTTGTCGCTTCGTGGTTTGGGCTGTAATCTCCGGTTTCCGGCAGCCTGGCGTGATGATTCGCAGGATGCGCTGGCAGGCGTAGGTTCATCAGCGCATCAGCAGGTCGAGCCCAAGGACCGTCCCGGCGTCACGGCGTGGCGCCAATTATCGACTGGAGGCAGAAATGCTAGCCCGCATACTTCTCAGGGCATCGTGCTTCACCGCGATTTCGATGCTCGTGCTTGCGGTCGCTTTTCCGCGGACCGCGATGGCTCAAGACGGCGACGGCGCCGGTGCCGTCGTCAGCGAGGAAACGACCGAAACAACGACCGTCACGGAAACGACCGACAAGCCGCTTCGCGGTCCGAAGTATCTGAACCTGAGATACGACGAGGACTTCAGCTACCTGGACGGACCCGACGGCAGCTACGAAGAGGATATCTTCGATCCCATCAAGTGGATCCACATCACGGATGATCTCACCCTGACGCTCGGTGGTGAGTTCCGCGCTCGGTTGGAGTCGTGGACGCACCGGAGTCTTGGCACGGCGGCGACGACGCAAGACACATACTTCCTGCATCGCTACCGTGTGCATGCCGACTTGCGATACCGCAAGCTGGCTCGCCTCTACTGGGAAGGCATGAGCGCCTTCGTCGAGGACATGGACCTGCCGACGCCCGGCATCCATGAGAACCGCTGGGAGGCGTTGCACCAGTTGTTCGTGGACTTCCGAGTTCTGGGCGAGGACGTGCCCCTCACACTGCGCGTCGGTCGTCAGGAGTTCCAGTTCGGAGCCCAACGAGTGTTGAGCCCTCTGGGCTGGGCCAACACGCGGCGCAAGTTTGATGGCGTTGCGATGATCTACAACGCCGAGAAGTTCGACATCACGGCGTGGTGGGCCAAGCCCGTCCCCGTCAATCGCGTCGAAGGCTACAACCGCACGCCGGACCGATACCGCGAAGAACAGGACGTCTACGGCATCTACGCGGAGTGCAAGGCGATCGAGGACCACTTCTTCGACATGTATTTCATGGCCACGCATGACACGGGCGATCTGTCGAACTCCAACTTCCGAAGAGGCGACATGTCGATGTACACCATCGGCGGCCGCGCCGGCGGCAAGACAGGTCCGTTTGACTACGAGGGAGAGCTCGCCGGTCAATGGGGCACCTTCGCGGGCGACCGAATCCAAGCGTGGATGGGGGCCGTGGACGGCGGCTACACGTTCGCGGATGCCTCGTGGAAGCCGCGGATCGGTGTCGGCTTCGATTGGGGAAGCGGCGATGACGATCCTACTGATCGCACGCACGGTACGTTCAACCAGATCTACCCGTTGTCGCACAAGTACCTCGGGTTCATGGACTTCTTCGCTCGCCAGAACGTCCTGGCCACCAACGTCAATCTGACCCTAAAGCCTTGCAAGAAGGTCACGACGCGATTGGCTTGGCACACGTTCTGGAACGACTCCACCCGTGACTCGATGTACAACGCGGGGGGCGTTCCCGGTCGCCGAGACGTAGCGGGCCACTCCGGCCACGACATCGGCAACGAGTTGGACCTGATCATCAAGTACAAGATCGACCTGCACCAGAACGTGCTCTTCGGTTACTCGCACTTCTGGGGCAACAACTTCGTCCGCTCGACGGGCCCGAGCGAAGATGGAGACTTCATCTACTTGCAGTACGCCTATACCTTCTAGACTGCGAGTACATCGCATAGAACAAGAAACCGCAGTCGGCCCCGCGTCGGCTGCGGTTTTTCCTTGCGCGGGATCGCCGAACCCAGATAGCTCCGAGACCTGAGAACAAGTCGACCGACAACACCGAACGCTCACGACACCAGCTTGCCGTTTGGCGGATCAATCGTACAGCGACATCCGAGACCACAGCGCCCGTGCGATCGGCGCGGCTTCCGCTCTAACCGCTGCCGCTTCGATGTACGTGGGATCGCGGTCCGTGAGGGCCCACGCACCGCCGATCAGCACGTGTCGAACGTGCTGCGGGCCCATCGAAAAGATGAGATGTCCCGCAGCGTTGGCGCCCGTTAGCGGCGTGGCGGGACGGTAGTCGGTGACCACCAGATCGGCCGCGGCACCGGGCACGAGCCGGCCCAAGGTGACGTCGAGCCTGGCCCCGGCGACCTGGGCAGAACGGGCCAGCATCCTCGCCACGCGATCCGGAGTGAGAGCGTGTGCAGCTTCAGCAGAGGGCGACGACATCGTGGCCACTTCATTCGCCGCGTCGCGAGCCTTGAACCACGCATAGCGAGCCTCCGCGAACATATCGCTACCGATGCCGTCCGTTCCCAGCAAGACGTTGGAGGCGTGAGCAACGGGTGCATAGCCCACCGCGTTGTTCATGTTGGACCGAGGGTTGTGCGCCAGCCCGGCGATCTGGCCGGCCATGCGACAGGCATCGGCGGGGGCCAGATGCGTACCGTGGCCCAGGATCGACGCTGCCGCCATGCGTTCTGCTGAGGGCGACGCATCGTTCTCGTCGGACGACGGCAACAGCCCGCAGGCTTCCAGACGCCGGACCAGCGGCCCTCCGTACTCCGCTCGGCAGATCGCGTCGTCGGCCAGATCCTCGGCGACATGAATGTGCATGCCGGTCTCGAATTCGTCGGCGAGCCGCACACAGGCTTCGAGCGAAGCGTCGCCAAGCGTGAACGCGGCATGGGCTCCGACGAGCGCCGCGAACCGATCGCCCCCGCGTTGCTTGCACTTGTCGAGATATCGCCGGTTCTCCGCGAGCCCGGCCTGCGTTCCGGCGGGCCCGTTGCGGTCGGTCACTTCGTAGCACAGCACGGCCCGAAGGCCGACTTCCGCGACGCCGCCTTCGATCTGATCCAGGCTGCCGTCGACCGCGCTGGGCGATGCGTGATGATCGATCAGCGTCGTGGTGCCACATCGCAGGGCATCGAGCGCGCCGATGCGACCGCTCATCGCCACGGATTCGGCGTCCAGGGCCCGGTCCAGCCGCCACCAGACGCGTTCGAGAATCTCCAGGAAGTTCGTGGGAGCGGTCGCCGGCGGTGGCATCCCGGTCGCCAGGGCGGAGTACAAATGCGTATGCCCATTGACGAGTCCCGGCATGACGACGGCCCCGCGACAATCCAGCGTCTCATCGCTGCCATCGGGCGCAACATCCGGGCCCGCGGCCGCGATGATCCCGCCCTCGATGCGCACGGCCCCCTCGCAGACGGCGATCGGGTCGAGGTGGAGCAGCGTCGCGTTCGTCAGCGTGATGGAAGACATGGACAATTCCCTCATGTGGCCAGATCAGAGCCGCGACCGTCAGGGAGCGCCGACCGCCAAGTCGCGGCGACATCGCATGTGAACGACGAGCGCTCCCTGACGGTCGCGGCTCTGATCACGACGCCAGCGCCTCTTCCTCGATCAGATCAAAGTACCGTGCGGCAAGCTCGTCGGAAATCGCCGGCCGCGCGTAGCTCAGCGAAGCGTTGAGCCCGCCGCCGAACTTGCTGAAGGCGGGGTTCCAGCCCGGCGGCGTCAGCGACGGGCCGATGCCCCACATGTTCGTGATCGTCGCGCCGCAGAGCGTCCGCGTCGGCGGATCGATCTCTCCATAATAGGAGAAACCGGACGAGAGCGCCTCGAATCCGAGTGGCAGCTTCAGCACACGCTGATAGGCCGATGCCCGCATCGTACCGGCGAGCCAGGCCATGGCCCACTGCTTCAGCGGCGTCCGCGTCTCGTGGTAGGCCACCAGTTGTTTCGTCAGATCCTCTCCGAGGGCTCGCTTGTCGTGGGCGAGGTCGCGCCGTCCGGCGAGGGTCGGCGAGACGAGGTAGTTGCCCGGGACTGGCCGAGGCGGCTTGTCTGCGGAGGTCGGCCCGGCGCCGGCGATGGGCGAGGGCATCGTGATGAGATACGCATCGGACTCGACGCCCTGCTCGGTGAAGATGCGGTGCAAGGCGCGGACCGTGCAGACGGCCAGGTAGCGGGCGTACAGCCCTGGCCCGGCGGACATGACGCGTTTGGCGGCCGCGCGGATCTTCCCGAATGCGGCGGCGTCCCAGCGGCGGTGGAGATAACGCTGGTCGCCGAACGGCGGCAGCTTGTCCGGCAACAGACATCCCGTCTGCAGAGAAGCGTGCGCCCGGGCGGTCGAGAAGCTCTGGCGAAAGAGCCGCAGCCGCTGAAACAGAGACTGGCCGTCCAACGGGTCCAACGCGTCGTCGTCCCGTCGAACGAGCGGGAGACGCTGCGCGGTTGGCGTGTCGTTTTGCAGCGAAGCGTCCTCCCCCAGCCGACTCAACTCCGCCAGAAACAGCATCGCCCCCATCGCGTCGGCGAGCGGGTGCGGCCAGCGGATGCAGAGGCGCGTTCGATTGGACGGCAGCGAGTATTGCTCCAAGGCGAATTGCGGCCCGCCGGCGATATCCCAGACCGGCAGGCATCGCTCCTGGCAAGTCGCTTCCAGAGTCGCCCGCCAATCGTCGCGATCTCGCAGATCGTCGTGCGTGTGAATCTTGGCCGCGGCGATCTCGGCGGCGGCTGGAAGATTCTGCGGGATCGACCAGTAAGGGCGGCCGCGCAGTCGCGACAGGCGCAACGGCGACATCACCGTGGGATGGGCAACGAACCCGCGCTGGAGCGTCGCGAGCAGCCGCGCCGGCTCGATGTGCCCGTCCAACTCCAGCGTCATAGAGGTGACATACCCCGGCTCGCCACGGCTGCGCATCATCTGGTGATGGCAATAGAAGAAGTAGTCCACGGGGTTCAGCCGCAGGCGGCGGGGCAGGGTTGTGTGGGGCAATGCGTTCATGTCGCAAGAGCGGCTCTTCGCTTGGATGACGACCTAGCGCTGCTATACTAACACCACTCCGCAAGGGTGTATTCTCGGGTGCCCATCCCCTCTGGGGGTGGGGAACGGAACGCCCGTGGAGGTTGTTTCTTGCTGTGGGGTGGACTCTGGTCTCAGGTATCCTCGTCGATCGCAACGCAAGGTGGGTCGACACCACTCTACCTGGCCGATCCGCTGGCCTTTCGGAAAGGAGGACCACTTCATGAAGGTCTATCTCGATGACGAGAGGCAAGCTCCCGAAGGCTGGCGTCAGCAACGGCTTGCTAGCCAACACCTCTCGTTGGCAAGTCATCCTCACGTTGGCTACACTTCCTGTTCATCTGCCTACGGCCTGCGGGGCCACTGGCGGTGGTTGCTCGGTGGGGGCGCACTTCCCGCCCGGGGTGGGGGTGGGTTGGTCTGTCCGTGGCTCACAGGCAGGCGACTTCCTTGGAGGTTCGAGTTTGTCCGGCTTGTTGTGGATCATCTTTGGCCTCCACGCAGTCATCATCCTGGCGTGGCTGGCGGCGGCGTATTGGATGCGCGGCCTGCACGTCGATGATGCCATGCGTGTCGTGCCGAAACCCGCCGATGTGTCCGTGGCCGACGCGCCGTCGCTGCGCGTGTACGTCGCCGCCCACAATGAGCAAGACCGCATCGAGGCATGCCTCGAACGTTTGCTGACGCAGAACTACGAGCCATTGCGAGTCACGGTCGTCAACGATCGGAGCGATGACAGCACGGCCGCACGCGTGCGCGGTGTGATGGATCACGAGTCGCGTGTGGACCTGGTCGAAGTGACCGAACTGCCCGCGGGCTGGATCGGCAAGACGCATGCCTTGGCCAAGGCCACCACCGGCGCCGACGCGGACTATCTGCTCTTCGTGGATTGCGATTGCCGACTCGTGCCGGGGGCAATCGCCGGCGTGATGAGCAAGGTGACCGGCGAAAGCCTCGACTATCTATCGCTCTGGCCGCGGCTCGTGCTAGAGAGCGCGGCCGAAAAGCTGCTGACGCCGCCGGTGTGCTGGCTGTTGGGGCTCTGGACGCTGGCCGCCGCGCGCAGTGAGAGCGGTCGATCCCAGGCCGTTCTCGGCAACGGGCAGTTCGTCCTGTTCTCGCGCGATGCCTACGAGCGGATCGGCGGTCACGCCGCCGCACGGGCTGAGTTGGCCGAGGACGTGGTCATGGCCCGTCGCGTCGAATCGCTGGGCCTGTCTCGCTGGGCGGGCTGGGGCGAGGGCCTCTATGTCTCCTCGCGCAGCAACGGCTTCAAGGCTGCGGCCAACGCGGCGACGCGCGTCGTCATCGGTAGCCTCACGGCCCCAGTTCGCGTGTTCGCCGGCGCCAATCTCGTCGCCGGGGGGCTGGGCGCACCGTTGAACCTAGGCGTGCCGGCGCTGGCGCTGGTGCTGTGGACGGCTCTGCCGCCGTGGCCCTTGTGGGGGATCGTCGCCTTGGCCGCCGCCCAGCTATTGCTGATGGGCTTCACGCTGCCGCGAATGTTTGAGCGCGTCTTCAAGCCGGTCCCCTCGGTTCTCCATTTTGCGCTCGGCGGACAGGTATGCACCTTTATCCTTCTACGAGCCAGCCGTGTGATCGCCGGGAAGGGAAGCGTGCGATGGGGCAAGACGCGATACCGTGTCAAGGGTTCACAGATCGTCGAGACGCTGCCGAGTGAGTCGTAACGTTCAACTCGTCCGAGCCAAGCAACCCCGTCGGAAAGAAGTGCAGTCCCGGCGAATCGAGCGGTTCGTTAAAACGAACCCTCAGCGCCTCGACCGTTCCATCCTCTCGCAGCTCGGCAATCTCCACGACACAATCGCGCAGCTTGAAAGTGTGCCCGACGCGGGGCTTCCATTGCGGACCCAGCGTCAGTCGGTGCGTCGGGCTGTCGAACAGCAGCGGCGAGTCGGAGGTGATGCGCAACGTCCGCTCATCCTCGCGCCGGACCCGAGCCTCCGCACCGGGGATCGTGAGAAACGATACGGCCACATCCTTCTTGCCCGTGAGGAACTCGAGGCGATCGCCGGCGCAGATGAGCTCGAACGTCGAACCCGCTTCGGCGATGATCAGCGTGTCGCCATCTTGAATCGGTTGCGTCTGAGCCTCGACGTACGCCTTCATGCGGTCCATGGCGTCGCGCTCGTAGTTGTTCGAGGCCAGCACGGTCCCCAAACCGCAGAGGACGCTCACCAAACCGTTCGTTAGCAAGAACCACTGGCGGATCATCACCGGCATCCGCGTCGGGGCGTTTTCCGTCCGGGGAACGAGCAGTCCCGCCAGCAAGTAGGCCCACCCGACCGTCGCGATGCTCAACGCTCGCGACTCCGGGTGTACGAGCAGCGCCGGCAAAGTGAACATCACGGCCCACAGCAGGAAGAACGCCGCCCCTCGGTCAGTCCGCAGCGTCTTCCGCACATACCACAGGGCGATGGCGATGCCCGCAACGCCTGCGATGGCGACGGCCTGAATCTGCTGCGCGGATGCTTGCAGCAAGATGCTGATGGGAAAGCCGACCGTCCAAACGGCCGCGTAAAGCGAGGCGGTCTCGGCGGCCTTGGCGATCGACGCGGCAGGCCCGGCGCCCGCGACGGCCATGTCGAACTGCGAGGATCGCGTGTAGGCGTACCATCCGAGATAGGCAAGACCCATGACAAAGATGACGCCGGCGGTGACGGTTCCATGTTGGCTGTGGCACCGCCGTCCCGGCGGTGGGGAAACAGGCGAGACGCCTGTGCCACA
>CAYYPB010000022.1:13632-13788 GCA_964473405.1 uncultured Planctomycetaceae bacterium | reverse complement strand
TCGAGGGTGACCGGGCTATTGTCCGGCCACGCTCGATGTCGTTTGCCCGCGGCGGCCCGGACGCTGGTGAGTCGGCAGAAGCGGCGTCCGGCTTCGATCGCTGAAAGGGATGGGGCCCCAGCTTCCATCCGCCGCCCCTACCGGGGCGGACCGGGT
>CAYYPB010000022.1:0-13532 GCA_964473405.1 uncultured Planctomycetaceae bacterium | reverse complement strand
GTGTTTCCGTCCGTGACCACGGGTTCCGCTGCGCTGCACCCGTGGCTACTTCCCGCCGCCCCTACCGGGGCGGACCGGGTGTGTTTCCGTCCGTGACCACGGGTTCCGCTGCGCTGCACCCGTGGCTACTTCCCGTCGCCCCGCCGTGGCGAACTCGCGGAGGGGACTCTCCGGGGCGAACTTGCAGGCCCCAAGCTCGGCGCGATGCCGCCGAGCAGTCGCTGCGGCGTTCTTGCGATTGCCCTGGGGATGTGGCACTGCGAAGCCAGGTCGTGAAGGCGCTCGACGTTCTACGGCCGGGCTCAGCTGTTCGACGCATGCGCCTGCCGCGCGACCGATGAAACCGACGCAGCAAGGAGGCGCATGCGCCGGCGCGTCCGCTGAAAAACAGGGCCTATTTCGTTTAACGGGCGATTCGTCATCGGGCGATTCTCGTGCCGTCGGAGGGGCTTGACCTTTGGGGGGCGGTTGTTCATCCTAGGTGCTCGTGCGGCGGCGGCTTGTTGCTGCGTGCGAGCCTCCACTATATTGACGTTGCCGACACTCGGCCGATCGACCAGATAGACATCCGCGCGGCCTCACCGCCGCCGGACCGAGGGAAACCGAAGATGAGCATCGCCTCGCCTGACACCAAGACGGCCGAACACCTGCGCGTCGCCGAGAAGTACGGTGCCCACAACTACCATCCCCTGCCGGTCATCATCGAATCCGGCGAGGGCTGCTGGGTCACGGACGTCGACGGCAATCGCTATCTCGACATGCTCGCCGCCTACTCGGCGCTCAACTTCGGCTATTCGCACGAACGTCTCATTGCCGCCGCGACGAAACAGATCAACAAGGTCACGCTCACATCCCGAGCATTCCACAACGATCAGCTAGGCCCCTGGTGCAAGGAGCTTTGCGAGCTCAGCGGCTTCGAGACGGTCCTACCGATGAACACCGGGGCCGAGGCGGTCGAGACCGCCATCAAGCTCGCCAGAAAGTGGGGCCACACGATCAAAGGCGTCGAGGCCGAGAAGGCCGAGATCATCTGCGCCAACGGCAACTTCCACGGCCGTACCGTCACGGTCGTCAGCTTCAGCAGCGACGAACAGTATCGCAAGAACTTCGGCCCGTTCACGCCGGGCTTTCCGCTCGTCGACTTCGGCGACGCCGAGGCACTCGAGAAGGCGATCAACAAGAACACGGTCGGTTTCCTCGTCGAGCCGATCCAGGCCGAGAGCGGCATCCTCGTTCCGCCCGAAGGCTACATGAAGAAGGTCCGAGAGATTTGCACGCGGAACAACATCCTCTTCATGGCCGACGAGATTCAGACCGGCCTGTGCCGGACGGGCGATCTGTTCGCGTGGCAGTTCGATGATGCCAAGCCAGATGTCATGTGTCTCGGCAAAGCCCTGGGCGGTGGCGTGCTTCCGATCTCGGCCGTCCTCGCCTCGCGCGCGGCGATGGACGTTTTCAAGCCCGGCGATCACGGCTCGACTTTTGGCGGCAATCCGCTGGCGTGCGCCGTCTCGCGTGTTGCGATGGACATGCTCGCCAATGACGGGCTCGGTGAACGGTCCAAAGACCTGGGCGGCCATTTCCGATCGAAGTTGCAGGCCGTTGGCGCGCCGGCGGTGGGGGAGATTCGCGGACGCGGGCTGCTTATCGGCGTTCAGATCAAGCCCGAGTACCCCAAGGCCCGATGGTTCTGTGAGAAGTTCATGGCCGAGGGCATCCTCTGCAAGGACGCCCACGAGGACGTCATTCGTTTCGCTCCGCCGCTGGTGATCGAGCGGAAGGAGATCGACTGGGCGATGGAACGCATCGCCCCGATTCTCCTCTCGGCCGAGCCGACGGCCTGAGAAACTGTTTCACATACTGTGGCACAGGCGTTCCGCCTGTGATCCCACCGGCGAGACGCCGGTGCCACAGGTTGCAGCAAAGCGGACAATAGACAATTCGATTCCGGCCGTTTGTGCGTTGTCCGGCCGGACCTACCCGATTTTCAGACGGCACGCTAAGCATCTTCAGGTAGGAGTGCAGCATCATGGCAACCGGAAACGATCGAATCAACGTTCTCATCATGGGCGCGGCAGGCCGCGACTTTCACAACTTCAACTGCTGCTATCGCAATGACCCGCGCTATCGCGTGGTGGCCTTCACCGCGACGCAGATCCCCGACATCGAGGGGCGCACCTATCCCGCGGAGTTGGCCGGCGAGCATTACCCCGACGGCATCGGCATCCACCCTGAGGAAGCGCTCGAAAGCCTCATCGAGAAGCACAACGTCGAGCTGGTCGTTTTCAGCTACTCCGACGTTCCGCACACATACGTCATGCACATGGCCTCACGCGTCAACGCCAAGGGTGCCAACTTCCAATTGATCGGCGCCGAGCAGACGATGTTGCGGTCGAGCAAGCCTGTCGTCGCCGTCTGTGCCGTGCGAACGGGTTGTGGCAAGAGTCAGACAACGCGCAAGGTTGCCGAGACCCTCAAGGCCCAGGGCAAGAAGATCGCGGTCATTCGCCACCCTATGCCCTATGGCGATCTCACGAAGCAGACCTGTCAGCGCTTCGCCGAAGTGGCCGACATGGACAAGCACAACTGCACGATCGAGGAACGCGAAGAGTACGAGCTGCACATTCAGAGCGGCAACCTGCTGTTCGCCGGCGTGGACTATCACCAGATCCTCGCCGCCGCCGAGGCCGAGGCCGACGTCATCCTTTGGGATGGCGGCAACAACGACCTGCCGTTCTTCCGTCCTGATCTCATGATCACCGTTGCGGACCCGCATCGCCCCGGCCACGAGGTCTCCTACTTCCCAGGCGAGACCAACTTCCGAATGGCCGACGTGATTCTCATCAACAAGGTCAACACCTCGACGGAAGAGAACATCAAGATCGTCGAAGAGAACGCCAAGCAGCTCAACCCGACGGCACAGGTCATCCGAGCCGACTCGGCGATCACGGTAGACGACGCTTCGAAGATCAGCGGCAAGGCGGTTCTCGTCATCGAGGACGGCCCCACGCTGACGCACGGCGACATGAAGTACGGTGCGGCCCACGTCGCCGCCCGTGAGAACGGCGCGGCGTCGATTGTCGATCCCCGTCCGTTCGCGGTTCGGTCGATCAAGGCGACGTACGAGAAGTACACGCACATGGCCGAGATTCTGCCGGCGATGGGCTATGGCGCGCAGCAGATTGCCGACCTTGAGGAAACGGTGAACACCGCGACCTGCGACGTCGTGGCCATCGGCACGCCCATCGACCTGGCGAAGCTGATTACGATCAACAAGCCCACGGTCCGCGTGTCCTACAATCTCGCGGGCGAAGGCTCGGACAAGTTGGTCCGGGCGCTGCAAAGCCACCCGAAGTTCGCCTAGGCGATCGCACAGCAGGAAGAGCCGATCGCGTTGACGTACGAGACTGTGCGTTGAGCGGCGCGATTTGGCATGGCCGGGCCGTGGCAGGACACGCATCCTCCACGGCCCGGCTCGCTTGACACTGCGGGGCGCAGACTCTGAACGCGACGAACAACGACAACGCGCTCGCCGAGTACCGGCACCGGCCCTCCGACCGTTGCTATCGATGGCTCCGTCGGTTGTGTGTCTTGCTGCTTGTTACGCTGATTCTCTACGCGCTCGTCGGTTTTCGGCATATGCCCGTCAGTCAGGTTGTTGGCTTTCGGCTGATTCTGACCGGGCTGCTTGCGTTTAATGGGTTGTGGTGGTTGGCGGCCGACCGAAGATTCGCCCGACACATCCGATCAGCGAGGCGTTCGGCAGTCTTGCGAGCGGTGGCGGTGATGTTCAGCCTCGTGCTGAACGTGCCAATCCTCTACATGTTTGTCTGTGGAAGGGTTCTGGGGCTCCTGGCGGCGGCTCCGAGTTGGTATGCCGCGGCCGTCACGCTTTGGCACATCTCTCTCGTGGCGACGTTACCGGTCTGGTCGTTGCTACGGTTTATTAGTGTCGTAGTCATGGCACTTGTCAGGCGACAGCCACGCGAGACGACCGACACGAACTCCGCCGTGGACTCTGGCCGTCGGGCGGTTCTGCGTACCGCCGTGGCGAGTGTCCCGATGGTCCTGCTCGGTGGTGCCACCGTTGCGGCCAGGGCTCAAGAGGGACGTCTGCTCGTTCGCAAGCTCAGTCTGCCCGCCCCTTGGCTGCCCGACCGACTTGACGGCCTGACGCTCACGCACATCAGCGACTTGCACGTCGGTCGCCACTATCGGCCGTTCATGTTGCCGCGCCTCGTCGATGCCGTGAATGCGCTCGACAGCGATCTCATCGTGGCCACCGGCGACATCGTGGACGTTTCGAACGAGATGTTGCCACCGGCCGTCGCGGCCTTGGAGCAGATGCGCCATCGCTACGGGATGTTCCACTGCATCGGCAATCACGACGAGATCGACAATCGCGCGGACTTCGTGTCCACCATGCGACGGCATCTAACGCTGCTCATCAACCAGCGGCGCGTCATCGACATCGGCGGCGAACGGCTGACCCTCGGCGGTCTGGATTACGCTCACGGCGACGAGCCGTCCGGTCGCCGGGCGGGCGATTTCCTCAACGCCTCGGCGATGCTCTCAGGCTACGATCCGCAGCGCGACGGCCCGATGATCGCGCTGGCCCACCACCCACATGCGTTCGATCGGCTGGCCCGGTCCGGCGTGCCGCTGACGCTCAGCGGCCATACACACGGCGGCCAGCTCATGGTCGCCCCGCCCGGCAGTGGGCCTGTTCTGGGGGCTGGCAACCTGTTGTTCCGGTACATTCGCGGCACCTATTGCGAGGGCCCGGCGAGCCTGTTCGTCAATAGTGGTGTTGGGAACTGGTTTCCGCTGCGAATCCACGCGCCGGCGGAAGTCGTGCAGATTCGGCTCGTGTGCTGAACCGTCACATCGTCCTGTGACACCGGCGTCCCGCCGGTGGGATCACAGGCGGGACGCCCGTGCCACGATTTTGAGACCGTCGTTTGGCGGCGCCGCGTGAGCGCTTTGTGCGTAAGGCGTTGCTTCCACAGAGATTAAGGCTACAGCCCGCGTCGTGTGTTGGCCGTTATTTCAGTACTGGCGGGGCGTTTGACAGGCGGTGGCTGCCGCCTAGAATCCGTGTTTCCATGAGGGTGCGAGCTCGGTGGCCTGGGCTCGCGGCACGATAACCCTTGGTGATGCATGATGTTAACGTCGTACGGCTGACCGCGAAACGACCGGCGGGTACAGCCCGCCCTACGGGCTCGCCAGCGGCGATCCTGCTTGGACCCACTACTCCGGATAAACGCAATGCGCTTCTGCCATCGACTCGCCATTCCCTTTCGATTCCTGATGCCCCTGCCCGTCGCGCTCGTCGCGTTGGTCATCGGCTGTCAAACGCCGGCCGTCTCTCTCGACGATGTGCAGGTGGATCGCTACGAGCAGCGGATGACGGCCGACGAAGCCGCCGATCCGATCGGCGGTTATGCGCAGGTGGACGGTCCCGCTCCGGTGGAGTTGTCCGGTAGCACCAAGCCGACGGACCTGGGGATCGAGACGGCCGTTTGGCTGCATCTGCCGGATGCGGCCGAGGCACCGGCCGTGTTCGCCAAGCGGATGGAGGTGACGCAGTTCGGCAAGTCGACCATCGCGGAGGAGTACAGGAGGACCTATGCGGCGGCGGAGGAGCTCATTCGGGCCATCGAGCGGCCGAACCAGGTTCGCCTGACTCTTGCGGATTGCCTGCGTCGTACGTTGGAGAACAACTACCAGATCAAGAGCGACGGGTACGCCCCGGCGATCAGCACGGCCCAGGTCGTTCAGGCCGAGGCGGCGTTTGACGTGGCCTTTTTCGCGAACGTGAGCCGCAACAACACCGATCAGCCCACGCCGTCGGCCCTGATGGCTTCCGAGACCGACACCACGATTGTCGCGGGCGGCATCCGCAAGATGCTCGTCACTGGGGCGAGCGTCACGCTGACGCAGCAGATGGTGCGGATGGACAACCCGGGTTTTCAGTTTCAGACGCTGAACCCGTCGTGGACGCACAACTTCATCGCCGAACTTCGCCAGCCGCTCTTGCGCAATTTCGGGATCGACTTCAACCGGGCGCAGATCAACATTCGCAAGAACGAGCGTGAGATGAATCGCGAGGCGCTTCGGGCCACGATCATCGACATATTGACGAACACCGAGCAGGCCTACTGGAATCTCGTGGCCGCGCGTCGCTACGTCGTGATCAGCGCCGAGTTGCTGGCCCAGGCCAAGGGAACGTTCAAGCAGTTGAAGGCTCGAGAGGGTTTCGACGTTTACCCGTCGCTGATTCACCGAAGCGATGCCAACGTCAAGCAGCGAGAGTTCAACTACATCGACGTCAAGAATCAGGTCCGCAATGCCGAGGACCAGCTTCTCAACTTCATGAACGACGACGAGCTCCCTCTGTCGGGCGAGTTCGAGATCATTCCCGTCGACGTGCCCACGGTCGTCGAGGTCATCCGCGATCGTTTCGATGCCGTCGAGACGGCACTCGAACGTCGCCCCGAGATCATCCAGGCACGACGTCGTGTGGACATCTCGCGGCTGAACCTGGGCATCGCCAAGAACCAGGCCCTTCCCACGCTCGACGTGATCTATCGCATGACGATGAACGGGTTGGGTTCCAATTCGGATCGGGCCTTCGATCAGATGACCGGCGCCAACTTCATCGACCAGTTCGTGGGGTTGGAGTTCACCTGGAACTTTGGCGAGCGCGCCGAGCGAGCGGGCATCCGCGTCGCGGCCTTTCAACAGTCGCAGGCCGTCTTAGGTTACAAGGGCGCGCTGGACGGCATCATCACGGACTGTAAGGTCGCGTTGCGAAACATCGAGACCAATTACGAGCAGCTCGACCCCAGCTACAAGGGCGTCATCTCCGCGGCCGAGAACCTGCGTTCGCTCCAGGAGCGACAGGAGACCAAGAGCCCCGCGGAGCTCGATTCCGTCCTGGGCTCGCAGACGCAGTTGGCCACCAGTCGTCAGGCGCTGCTCTCGGCGATGATCAACTACAACAACGGCATCGTCGACGTCGAACGCGCCAAGGGTACGCTGTTGGAGTACAACAACGTGGTGTTGGCCGAACAGCCGTAGGCGGCGCGCTCCGTTTTCTTCCCTCCACATTGCGGATGCACTGTTGGGCGGCGCTTGCGTTGCGGATAGACTGCTGCGCGGCTTGCAGGGCGGCCGATGCCGTCGGCCGGGTTGTGTGAGATTGACCGGGAGAAGACGCTTCCAGCGATGCGACTTCATGTGGACATGACGAGTGCGGCGATAGCGATGTCCGGCCCGGGCATCGACGATCTGGGCGGGGTTGAACTTGCCGCCGGGGCCGCTTTGCTGTTCGCCGTGGTCGGGCTGCTCTTGCGCCGTCGGTTGCCGCGTGGGCTGGGCGAGTCTGTGTTCGCATTCGCCACGATGGTCGCGGTGGGCATCGTTGCGCTCGAACACGAGTGGCCGGCTGCAAGTGAGATCGGCCGCGTGGCGGTCCTGTGCGGTGGCTTCTCCGCGCTATGGGGCTTGGCGGGGCAACTCTACATCCGCCGGCTGGGAGAACACGGAGAGCGGAGAGAAGCGGGGACCGGGGCCGTGTTCCTCGCTTGGTCGTCCCTCTCGGGCGTGGCGGCGGCCTCGGTCGTGGTCTACGTCCTCGTGTATGCCATGTGGGATCGCGTGTTGGAGCCCGACGCGCCGATCGAGGTACTCCGGCGGGCGGGATTGCTGGCGATCGTGGGTGTTCTGGCCGGCCTGATGTTCCGGGCGAATGCAGTGCCGCGACTGAGGCATCCGGCCGTTCTGTTGGTTGTACTCTCCCTGCTCGTCTGGTGGACGAGCCTGATGATCCCGTCCGCGTCGCTTTCGAGCGAGATTCCGATCGTCGGCCGTCTACCGCTGCAGCCCGGTTGGTGGACATGGACGTTCCAGATGCAGGCCGGGTTGTCGGTCATCATCGTGTTGGCGGCGATCGTTCAGGAGCAACGCTATCGCGCGAGGCGGCGCAACGCCTGGCCCGATCGACTCGAGGATCTGACGCGGCCGTATTCGACATGGCCGGGCTACACGCAGACCGAGGCCGTGTTGGCGGGCTTGGTCCTGCTCCTGGGTGTGTATCAACTCGTGCGTGCGGGCCGAGGCGGGTGGCAGTTGCCGGTGGCGAACGGCGCGGCGGCGGCGATGACCGGCATCACGTGTTTGTTCATGGCGCATCGTCGGTGGAGCGCGAACACGGCTGGCTTGGGGATGTCGCTGGTGACGTTAGCCGCGGTCGCGGCGGCTTGCGCGATGGCCGTGCCGTTCTATGCGGAGCATGAGGCGTTCGAGTATGCCGAGCGCATGCCCATCCTCTACACCGCCATCCTGTTTGCGTTCTGGGTGATGATGGGGCTGTGGCATTGGCTTTCGCGCGTTTGGGAGCAGCAGCTTCTCGATGGGCAGCCCTGGACGACGACGGGGCGAATGATCCCCTACGCCGTGCGAACGGCCGAGTTCCTCGCGGTGATCGGCGTTCTTGTCGCGTTTCGCATGACGCTCTGGCCGACGCTGGGCATCTCGCCCAACGAAGACGACAGCTTGGCACGCATTCTGGTCGGCGGTCTGGCGATTCTGCTGCCCGGTGTCCAACATGTGCGAGAAGGCCGCCGGCGGAACTCGACCTCGCTGGCGACGTTTGGCGTGGCGTTTCTATTCGCCGCGGTGCTGTTTGTCTTCATCCGCCTACCGGCCGCGTCTCGGGGGTGGGTCGTCCAGTACGACGCGATCGTGTTTTCCGCCGCGGCCGTGCCCGTCTTGATTCTCGCCGATCGGCTCCTGGATACGAACTGGCGCGCGTTCAGCCCGCCGATGTGGTTTTGCGCTCTGTTGGTTCTTCCGCTGGCGGCCATGATGGAACTGCTGTCGGCCCAGCGATTGCCGGCGGCATGGGTCCAGCCTGCGGCATTTGCGATTCTGGGCACGCTCTACTGCCTGGCCGGTACACGGGAGCATCGTCGGGCTTTCCTCGTGTTGGGCGCGGTGTTTCTGCTGGCGTCGGTCAAGGCGTTGGCACAGTTGTGACGCTCGGTGCGATGTCCTAGGGTGGCAGCCCTGTCTCGACAGCCGGTCGGTCGTCACAGCCGATGCCATTGGCCCCCTTGCGAGAGATTATGGGAGCCGTCATTCAGAGAGTCAGTCGCGCCCGTGTCACCATTGACGGCGAGGAGGTCGGCGGCATCGGCCCGGGCCTGCTGGCCTATGTCGGCGTCGCCGAGGGGGACGACGAGGCGGATGGGGCCTACATCGTCGGTAAGATCCGCTACTTGCGTGTGTTCCCCGATGCGGCGGGCAAGATGAACCTCGACGTGGCCGCGGCCGGTGGCTCGGTGTTGGTGGTGAGCAACTTCACGCTGCTAGGTGACGCGAGAAAAGGGCGTCGCCCCGCATTCACGGGGGCCGCTGATCCGGCGATCGCCAACTCCCTGTACGAGACGCTGTGCGGTCAGTTGCGGGAGGCGGGGCTCGATGTCCAGACGGGCCGGTTCCAGAAGACGATGGCGGTGGAGGCCGTCAATGAGGGTCCGATCAACATTTTGGTCGATTCGCGGCGGGGATTCTGACGTGGCCGGTCATGCTTCGCGGTTGAGATCGTCCGCCTAATCGACGAGAAAAAAGGCGTGACAGACTTGGACGGATGGGCTATGATGTGGTCGCATAGGATGCGGGGCATCGGCGTCGTGTCTCTCCCAAATGCGGATCACTTTGTTCCGGCATTCGACCTTTATGCGATGGGGTCACTTCAACGGCTTCGCCGGTAATCTCCACGTTCCAGTTTGATCGTCGCCAAGCGATGCCCTGCCGAATACGATCCGTTGTTTCCGTCCGCCGGCGGATAGCACCGCCACGGAGGCAGACCCACGGACCGAGAGCGAACAGCCAAATATCGAAAGCCGGTGTTGGGCGTGACGGGCGGCGTCGGGGCCGGCAAGAGTACCGTCGCGAAGCTGATGGGGGAGTTGGGTGCCGGCGTCATCAGTTCGGACCAACTCGGCCACCTGGAGATCAACTCCGCTCAGGTCAAGGAGACGCTACAGCTATGGTGGGGGGCGGGCATCCTCGCCGCCGATGGTGATGTTGATCGTGGCAAGGTGGCCTCGATTGTGTTCGGCGATTCGTCTCAGCGGCACCGACTCGAGGCGATGCTGCATCCGCGGATCGCCATTCGTCGTGCCGACATGATGGCGGAGTTCGAGCGCCAGCCGCTGATCAAGATGGTCCTGCTGGACAGCCCGCTGCTCTACGAGGCCGATCTCGATCTGGTGTGCGATGCCGTCATCTTCGTGGATGCCGAGTTCGAATTGCGGAACCAAAGGTCCGAAAAGGCCCGAAACTGGCCCGAAGGGGAGCTGGCCCGCAGAGAAAAAACGCAGCAACCCCTGGACATGAAACGGGCGAGGGCCGACCATATCTGTGAGAACAATTCCACCTTGGCCGACCTGCGAAAGCGAATAGAACAAATCGTCTCGGCGGTTCTTTCGGAGTTCGGTGCAATGTGACCTGGGCGCCGTCGGGCGTCTTCTTCCAAGACTTTTTCTCCGAGCGATAGGCTTTTCCCAGTTCGTCGCACGGTTCAATCGCCACTTATTTTTCGGTACACCAGGACATCAGCAGTGCATCATCAGTGTATTCTCATCGGAGGCGTAGTTCATGGCTAAGACCCAAAGCGGCTCGAAGTCCCGCAAGAAAACGAGACGGACCCCGACCGCGAAGTCCAAGACGGCGACGGCATCCCGTGTCAAGGAAGATCGCACAAGCAACGCCGCCGTCGAGAAGGCCCCGGCGGAGTCGCGTGCGAGTGAGGATGTTGCCGTGAGTACGGCGACTGCGACGGCTACCGCCGCCGATTCTCAGGATTCCGCGACGCACGAGCGCTACGAGAAGATCAAACGCGGCGAGTTGCACATCACCGACTTGCAGAAGATGAGCATCCCCGAGTTGCACGATGTCGCCAAGGCGGAGGGGATCACCGACTACACGCTCCTCAAGAAGCAAGACCTCATCTTCCTGGTCCTCAAGGAGCGGATCAACCGCAACGGTCAGGGACTCATGTACGGCGAAGGCGTCCTCGAGATTCTGCCGGACGGCTTCGGCTTTCTGCGCAGTCCCGAGTACAACTACATCCCCTGTCCGGACGACATCTATATCAGCCCGTCACAGATCCGCCGATTCGGATTGCGTTCCGGTCACATCATCGCCGGACAGATCCGCCCGCCGAAGGAGTCTGAGAAGTACTTCGCGTTGTTGCGCGTCGAGGCGATCTGTTTCGAGGAGCCCGACAGAGTCACCGAGAAGACCACGTTCGTAGACTTGACGCCGCACCACCCGGATCGTCGCGTCCTGTTGGAGACGGACCCCGAAGAAGTGAACATGCGCGTGATCGACATCGTCACGCCGATCGGCTTCGGCCAGCGCATGCTCATCGTCGCCCCGCCGAGAACGGGCAAGACCGTTTTGCTCCAGAAGATCGCAAACGCCATCACGGCAAACCACCAAGAGGCGTACGTCATCATTCTGCTGATCGACGAGCGGCCTGAAGAGGTCACCGAGATGCAGCGCCACACCGAGGCCGAGGTCGTCTCGTCCACGTTTGACGAGCCGTCCAGTCGGCACGTGCAGGTCGCCGAGATGGTCATCGAGAAAGCCAAGCGTCTGGTCGAGTACGGCCGGGACGTGGTCATCCTGCTCGACTCGATCACGCGGTTGGCCCGGGCCTACAACACCGAGATTCCGCATTCGGGCAAGATTCTCACCGGTGGCGTGGACGCCAATGCACTCCAGAAGCCCAAACGCTTCTTCGGTGCCGCACGGAACCTCGAAGAGGGCGGCAGCCTGACGATCATCGGCACGGCCCTCGTCGATACGGGATCAAAGATGGACGAAGTCATCTTCGAAGAGTTCAAGGGCACCGGCAACAGCGAGCTGCATCTCGATCGCCGATTGGTCGACAAGCGCATCTGGCCGGCGATCGACATCTCGGCATCCGGCACGCGCAAAGAAGAGCTGTTGCTCGACCCCAACGAGTTGGCGTTGACCTACAAGCTCCGCCGCGTCTTGGTCGACATGAACCCAGTCGAGGCGATGCAACTGCTCACCTCGCGGCTCGCGAAGGTCAAGACCAACGCCGAGTTCCTGATGACGATGAACCTCGCGTGATTCCACTTCCGGACACAACATGCCGCTGAGACATCGCGTCAAATAGAATCCGGAGACGGTCCAGGACTTCGCTCTTGCGAGCGATGAGAAGTACTGGGAAGGCATCACGCTGCTCACATCCGGCAATCGTGCGGCTGGAATCTACTTGCTCGGCTACGCTGCGGAGATGATCCTGAAGAACGCTTGTTTCCTGGCGGAAGGAGCGAGGCCGTTCGACCCGGTCGGAGCTCGCCTTGGACCGATACGGAGTTGGGCCAGGGAGCGTCTTCCGGGACTCAAACATGAATCCTATCACAGCCTTTGGTTCTGGGCAGGGTACTGCGGAAGAAACGAATCCTCATGGGGCACCCGTTTCTTCGCCAGATGGACTCGTCATTGGCGCAGCGTGTCCATCGCCTCTACGGCTTGTGGATCGTGGAAATGAGATACAAGCCGGACGATGCCCTCAAACGCGAGGCCGAGTCCGCCTGCGAAGACGTCACATGGCTACGTGATCGAAGATCTCAATTAGTGCGATGAAATGCCTATTAGACGACGAGTCCAGCGAGCGGCTTCCCCAACCAAAGTCGAGCTTGCGAAGCGCTTGCACAATGAATGGACGAAGCCCAAGAAGAACGGGCAACCGATCATCATTGTCGAAGGCGACGAGAACGAGCCAATACACATCTATGTCATATGGGATAGATGGGGAGAGCAGGACCAAACTGAGCGATCAGAGATCATCATGGACGTCGTCGACAATCTCGTGGGAGAAGATAGGCTGCCTGTCGACTCACCGGTGACGGTAGCAATGGGTCTAACGAAGCAAGAGGCAAAGCGGCTCGGCATCGAATGGAAGTAGAACCCGTCGTGGTGTTGCCACCCGGCGCCCGATTGCTGCGAGTTCGCTCAAGAAACCGTTTGACCGAGGAACTCCTTCACGAGCGGGATGATCCGCTCGCCGGCATCTTCCAGGACATAGTGCCCCGCGTCTTCGAACACATGGGCCTCGGCTTCGGGAAAGCGCCGCCGCCATTCGGCCAGAAAGTGGCGGTCGAACACGAAGTCTCGCAACCCCCAACAAATCAACATCGGCCGGTCCGTGAACTGGCCGAGTGCCTCGTCCGTCGATAGGACCGCCGAGTAGCTCGGGTGTGAGGCCCTCAGGGGGATGTCCTGCACGAACCGTAGCGTTGCGATGCGATTGCGCCACGAGTTATACGGCGCGATCAGCCCCTGTCGGACGGCACGCGGCAGGCCCTTTCGCGTGGCCATGAAGCCAGCCCCCCAACTGAACAGATTGAACCCTCGAACGGCCAGCGACGTCAGCGGATTGCGCCCGTGCAGTGCCCAAAGCCGCAGCGGCATGGCCTTGGTCT
>CAYYPB010000021.1:0-13797 GCA_964473405.1 uncultured Planctomycetaceae bacterium | reverse complement strand
GGTGAAGCTCGTGGGCTGAAGCGCCGCGGGCTCAGGCCCGCGCGGTCGTACGCCGCAGAGCGGCTCCCTTACAGGGAAGGGCCGCGTCCCGGCTCGCCGGGAAATCCAGCGGCGCTTCTGGAAGTACGTCGCGCCGCCATCCTGTGCCCATTCAACGTGATGAAGTCCGTTCCTTCGCGGCCGCCCGCGTCGAGCAACCTGCGCCGCATTGCCTCGAAGTCGTGGGGCGTGATGACGACGACTGTATCGCCGGGCCAATGGTCCCAACGTCGGGGATCGTCCACCGGCAACCCCAGCGTCTGGACTGCCAGCGGCGAGGCCTGGTCGTCGGCGATGGCGAGATCAATCGATTGCTGTCGGCCGAGATGGTGCAGCAGCGTGAGGCCGTTAGAACCCAGGCCATAGACGACGAGCCGCCGGGCGTCCGGCCGATCGCGCATCAATCGCTGGACGGCCGAGGCGTCGTCCTCGGGATTCGACGAGAAGCCTCGCAGGCGGTCGAGGATAGCTTCGGCGCACGGTGCCAACGGGCCATCCTCGATCCAGGTCTCGATTCGCTCCAGCCACTCGGCCGAGTGATCCGCCCAGGTTTCACCGGCTGCGCCGTGGACGAATTGAAACGCGTCGCGCACGCCGCTCGCGACGGCGGCGAAGAAGCAGTCCGTGGGGTCCAAGGGTGGCAGCGGCTCAAAGTAGCGACCCATGGCTCCCTCCGATCCTCCCGCGAGGCTGAGCGCGCCGCAGTTGCATGCCATGACGTGCCTCGTATCGCGAAGGCCCTCGGGCGTCTGGGCCAAAGGCATCCATTTGTCCAGAATCCCGAGCGAGGCTGCGTACATCCGATCGGCGTCATGGCTGAGGCTCTTCGAATGGAGGCGATAACCAAACAGCACGCGGGGCAGTGTCAGGCAAGCCGCTCCGCTTTGGGCCAGTTGAAGCCACAGATCCCAATCTTCGCAGCCCCGCAGCGATCCACTTTCGTCGAAAGGCCGATCCGGCAGGAGCGGTCTCGGCACCATCGTCATCGGCGGAAGCCGATTGCCCCGCAGTAGCGCGTCGACGCTGAAGTCGGGCGCGGTCGGGAATCGCGGGATGGACAACGCCTTGCCTGCTTCCGTCAACAGCTCATACCCGGCGGTGATGATCGTGTGGTCACCGGCGTTGAGCGAGGCATCCGACAGTAGGGCCAGTGCGTCGGGATAGGCGATGTCGTCGGCGTCCAGAAAGACCATGTGCCGTGCGCTCGCTGCCTCGAGCCCGGCGTTTCGGGCCGCGCCAGGGCCGCGATGTTCGCCCCGTATGCGACGGACGCGCGGATCCTCGGCTGCGGCGGTCTCCAGCAATTCCGGCGTCCGGTCTGTGGAGCCGTCATCGACGCAGATCGCCTCCCAGTCGGCGAGCGTCTGCGAACGCAAGCTATCGAGCGTGGCAGAGAGTGTCTCGACGGCGTTGTAGCAGGGGACAATCACCGACACGATGGCGCCGCTGCCTGTCGCGTGCCGATCGCGCGTAACCTGCTTGCCAGAGGCCTCGTCCACGTGTGCGTCTCCCTGCCGGCTTTCCGACTTGCCATGCCTCCTCGCCCATATCGGCGCATTGAGTCTATCCGATGGACTGCCGGCCTCAACGTGGATCGGAATCGCTCAAAGCCCAGAGCGTCAACGCGAGCTCGTGGACAACCCGTCGCTGGCGCTCTGGGCTCTGCGTGCTGCCCCACTCGCACGCTCAAGGCTTGGATTCCGGTGCGACGCCCTCCACTGGTCTGACCACATCTGCCGAAGAACTTTCAGAGTCTGTCCTCGGTTCCCGGAGAAACGATGTCTCAGCAAACCCTCACCGTCGATCAGGTCGTTTCGATGGGGCACTCTGCCGACCCCGTGGCTTTTATCGGCGTGGCCCACTCCGCCCTGGCCCAAGGGGCTGACCGAGACGATCTGCGACTGGTTCTCATGCAGCGTCTCGTCGAGCAGGGGCTCCTGCGCCGTGCTCACAGTTGCGCCGAGGGCCTTTCCGACGAGATTCGGATGCATCCGGAGTTCTCGGGGATGCGGGACAAACTCTCGGCCAGGCAGAACAACGGCCTGATTCCTACGGACAGCCTCACTGCCACGTTCGAGTCGAACTTGCTCGCCTTGGGCCGGCGCTACGATTGGGCGGACGCCGTCGCCGCGGCCTGGGCCGCCGAGCGCGAACACATCGAGTTTCACATCACGTCCAAGGGGTGCAGGCAAGTGTTCAGCACGCGTCCGGGGCCGCTTGGCGGCTGGCGCCCCACGTTCGGCGATCACGCGCCGTCGGCCTCGGTGGATGAAATGAAGGCACAGTTCCAAGGCAAGATTGTCCCGCCGGTTGTCATTCTCGGCGTCGGTCTGGGCGACTACCTGCCGTGGATGTACGAGGCGTCCGCTCGGACATTCATGGATGCCAGTACCCTGATCTACCAAGTGGAGCCGTCGCACTTGGCGCTGGCCGTCGTGCTGCATCTGAAGGACTGGCGAGAGATGCTTGGCGACGAGCGCGTCCGGCTTTGCTGCGGGCCCGATGCGTTCGATCAACTCGACCGCCAGGTTCACGACGACACATGGAATCTTCCTCCGGCGATTACGGTCGAGACGCCGCTCTGGGATGCAGAGGCCATGCGAGAGGGCGAGCCTCGACTCGCCGCGCTTCGCGCGGACGTGGAGTCTTCGTGGAAGGCGCTGCGTCTGGAGGTCGGCGAGTCATATCGTGGCCGGGACGCTGCGTGGTGGCATCGCCGTTACGCCGAGGCCCGAGGCCCGGACGGTCCGCCGCTGCGCGTGCTCGGAGTCACCTCTCGGTTTACGACTGTGCTACAATACTCCATGCGAGATTCGTTGGCGGCGTTCGAGCAACTCGGCTGCCAAACGCGAACGCTCATTGAGCCCAATGCGACGAGTATTCTGACGCCCGGCCGCAAGTTGGAGGCGATCCGAGAGTTCCAGCCCGACCTCATCTTCCTCATCGATCACACGCGTCAGGGGCAGGCCATCGGCCTGGTCGATGACGTGCCCGCCGTGACTTGGGTGCAGGACCGGCTGGAGTGGCTCTTCTGCAAAGAGACGGGTGACGGCATCGGGCCGTTGGACTTTTGCCTCGGCTTCAATCGTCAGGAACTGATCGATCGGCACGGCTATCCGGCCGAGCGATTCCTGGCCTGCGAGATGGCGTCGAATCGCGACTCGCTCTGCAATGATGCCTCTGCAGGGGGTAGCCCAGGTGGTTCGGAGGACGTGGACGAGCGGTTCCGCTGCGATCTTGCGTTCGCGACGAATCTCTCCAATCGCGCGCGCGACTACTACGAACGATACGCGAGCAACGATCCCGCCCTGGCACGACTGTTCGATGCGATTCAGGAAGAACTCGCCGCGATGTCGGGCCGCGGCGAACTCAACGGCGCGCTGGAAGTCAACCACTTCATGTCCCGCATGCAACAGGCCGTGGGGATCGAGTTTGCAGGCGACGCGCGAGCGGATGTCCTTCGCGAGTTTGTACGGCCCACCGTGGATAGGATCATTCGCCTGCAAACCATCGCGTGGGCCGCCGACTGGGCGAAGGCCACGGGCCGGCGGCTGCACCTCTACGGGAACGGCTGGGATTCGCATCCGACTTTTTCCGAGTATGCCAAGGGGCACTTGGAGCATGGGGCCGAGTTGGGGCGAGCGTTCCGCGGGGCGAAGATCAACCTGCACGCCGGGATCAATCATGCCTTCCATCAGCGTGTGCTCGATGGTCTGGCCGCCGGTGGGTTCTTCCTCATCCGTCGCCATGCGGGCGATGTTTGGCATCGCTTCCACGCCGCCCTGATTGAAAGCATCTCGGCCAGGGGGCTCGGTGAAGGCGATACGGTCGGACGCGATGACCTACCGCTCGATCTGCGGGACGACTGGTCGATGGACCGGCGATTGCGGGGTCTGCCTGCCGACGAACCGTACGGGGTGGGGGCGGCGAGCCTTTATGCGGGCGACGATACGGCGTCGTTGGGCGCCGACCATTCGCCGATGGCCGTTTGGCCGCGGTTCTGGGACATCACGTTCGATTCGAGCGAGGAGATGGTCGAACGACTGGAACGGTTCCTCGAAAGCGAGGACGAGCGTCGCGACCTGGCCACGGCCATGCGCGAGCAGAGCCAGGAGCATTTCAGCTACAAGAGTCTCATGGATCGGTTGTTGGAGTGGATGACGACGACGCTGGGGCCCGGTGAGAAGCCGTAGGTCCAAGGCAAGTCGTGTTTCACTGATTCAGAGATTCCGCCCAGAAAAACAGTGCTTTCGGGAGTGACCTGTCATACAATGCCCGCGACGCCTAGCGTCGCGCCGATGGAGTCGGCGAACCGACGTGCCCTCGAGCGGGCGTGTCATAGGATGTGATCGCTTGCAGGGATGACAGGCCGATGAGTCCATCCAGCATCCCCATCGTCATTCAGGCCACGCACGCCAGCGGCGTCTTCGAAGGCAAGGGCACGACGCTGTTGCGGGACGACGTGACCGTTCTGTCTTACCTGATCGACCGGATCGGCGGACGATGGCGCGGCAAGGTCATCCTCACGACGAGCGACGAGCCTCAAGACGACGTTCTCGTGGCGGAAGCTGCGCGATGTCACATCAATTGTGTCCGTGAGGCTCGACACGATCTGGTTCGGCGACTTTGGCGGGCCGTGGAGACCGAGGGCTGCGAGCATTTCGTGCGGGTCTTCGGCAACTACCCTCTGCTCGATCTCAAGGCGATGGCCGCGCTCGTGGACTCGCATCTGAGCAGTGGGGCCGACTACTCCTACAACGACCACCACGAAGGCGTGCCCTGGGGCATGGGCTGCGAGGTTATCTCGACGGCGACGCTCGCGCTGCTGCTGGAGAAAGAGCTGACGGCCGAGCAGCGAGAGATCGGCACGCTCTACATTCGCCAGAATGCCGGCACGTTCACCGTGAACAAGTGGAAGTCGCGCCACGCAGACTCCAATGTGAAACTTGCCTTCGAGACGCAGCGAGACTTGCATCTTCTGCGGGACATCATCAACCATGTTCCCGACCCCGACGCGCCGAGCGTCTTGGCGTACCTGGCCGAGCACCCTTTGCTGCTCAACGGCCACGCCAGCTCGCCGCCCTGCGAGGTCGGCTTGGAGAAGCTCTATCTGTACCCCGAGAAGATCGCCGCCGTGCGAAGCACCGAAGCAGCCGAACCGGATCAGTCCTATCCTATCAGCGTTGAGCTGAGCCTCACCAACCGCTGCAACATCGATTGTGTCTATTGCTCCGATCTGGACCTTCGCAAACGCGAGGGTATGGGCAGTGACCTCCGCACCGACACGCTCTTTCCGCTGTTCGCCGATCTCAAGGCCGGCGGCACGCGCGGCGTCGTCATCGAGGGCGGCGGCGAGCCGGTCATCCATCCCGAGTTCGAGACGATTGTGCATCATCTGGCAGACATCGGGCTCCCCGCGGGGCTCATCACGAACGGGACGCGACCGCTTCCGCCGGATGTGCTTTCGAAACTCGAGTGGATCCGCGTTAGTGTCGATGCCTCGACACCGGAGGAATGGGCGAGCCTCAAGGGTCAGGATCGATTCGCCGACGTACTCGCCAACGTTCGCGACTATGCCCGGCACTGTTCCACGGTCGGCGTCGGCTATGTCGTGACCAACACGAACATGAGCGACATCGAGACGTTCGTGCTGCGCATTCGGCAGCACGGCGTGGCCTACATCCAGTTTCGGCCCGTCGTCGATGCACCCGACCTCGCCCCGACGGACGACGCCCTTCGCTATCTCCGCAGGTACCGAACCGACACGTTCGCCGTTCTCACGGGAGACATGACCGACAACACGCCGCGATCCAACGATGGCCTGCCGTGCAGGGCTCACAGCCTGACAACGGTCATCACCGGCAAGGGCGATGTGTTCCTCTGTGGCCGCCTGAACATCCACGACTGGATTCGCCCGATCGGGAACATCCGCGAGACGCCGTTCGGCGAGATTTGGGTGGGCGAGGAGCGAGCAAAGCAGAGCAGCCAAACGCTCGACCCTTCATTCTGCATCGAGCATTGCCCGCAGTGCCGACTGACGAAGTTCAACCGGCTGTTTGATCGGCTGGACCGTACGCGGACGCATCATTTCATCTGAGACGCGAGGGGAGTTGCACCGTTGCATGTGCCATTCGACGAATCAAGCCGGCAGCGATACCAGACGCTACTGAACGAGGTGTTCGACAGCGGCTATTGGAGCCAGGGGCCGATGCTCGAACGCTTTGAGCGCGGTTTCGGCGAGTTTGTCGGCGTCCCTGCCCGGGCGGTTTCCAATGGTGGCGCGGGGTTGCACGCAATCTTCTCCTACCTGAAAGTGGGGGGGCACGACGTCGTCGTCCCGGCCAACACGTTTTGGGCTACGCCGCTAGCGGCTCGCAAGGCCGGAGCAAACATCGTTTATGCCGACTGCAACCGCGACGACCTGTGCCTGAGTTTCGAAGACCTGAAGCGCAGAGTGACGCCGCGAACGAAGGCCGTCTGCGTCGTCCATATCGGCGGACACATCGCGTTTGAGATCGAGGAGATCGTCGCGTTTTGCCGTGATCGCAACATTGCGCTCGTGGAGGATTGCGCCCATGTCCACGGCGGATCGTGGCGCGGCAAGACGGGGGGGCATTACGGATTCGCCGGGGCCTATTCGTTTTATGCCACCAAGACGATGCCGACCGGCGAGGGCGGCATGGTCGTCAGTCGGGACGAGGCGTTTCTCGAATGGCTGGGGCGATATCGCGACTATGGCAAGGTCGTCCGGGGCGGCAAGGTCTCCTACGCCATCGCCGACGGTTTCAACTATCGTATGAACGAAGTCACGGCGGCGCTCGGTGTCGTGCAGTTGGAGCGGCTGCCGGCGATCCTCGCGTGGAAGCGGGCGCTTGCGGCCAAGTACGACGAGGTTTTCGACGACCGCGTGCGTTTGCCCGACGGCATGCAGTCGGGCTACTACAAGTACATCGTGTTCGGCTGCGATGGTCTCAAAGAGCGAACGGGGCAGGTGTTTGGCCCTGCCGACCTGGGCCCGGCCATCGACGGGAAGGCGGCCGATGTTCCCAACAGCGAGTGGATCGCCGCGCATCATCAGTGTCCGCCGATCTGGTACGGCTGGGAGTACGCCGAGAAGGACGCGGCGGCGTTGCGGAGGATTCTGTTGTGACGCAGCCCAACCGTCGGCCTGACCGCACGCGGACAGCCCTCCGCCGCCCCTCCGGGACCGGCCGCGTACTGGCGGCGGGGTCCACGGGTTCCGTTGCGCTCCACCCGTGGCAATTCTCCGTCGCCCCTCCGGGGCGAGACCGGCCGACGAGGACGTCGGCCGCTCCGGAGTCATCGCCTTCGACCGACTACCACGACTACGTCTTTGGCGCCGGCAAGCTCGTCGGTGACTTCGAGGGCATGTATCGCCACAGCGCCGAAGTGCCCTGGCATCAAGACAAGACGGCCTTTGACATCAGTGCCGACCTCGATATCGCCATCCTTGCAAGGCGGCGTTACGGCAGCATCTGCGACGTCGGTGCGGGGCTCGGCCATTTCACGCAGCGTCTGCGTAGTGAGTTGCGAGCGGATGACGGCGCGTCGCCCACTGTGTCGGGCTTCGATATCTCGCCGACGGCCGTGGCCGAGGCGTCGTGCCGGTGGCCTTGCATTCTGTTCATGCAGGCCGACCTCTTGAGCGATGCGTGGCGACCTCCGACAGATCGCTTCGATCTCGTCGTCGCGAAGGACATTCTCTGGTATGTTTGCCAGCGGTTGGATGTGTTTCTCGGGCGATTGGTGGAGTTGGTGAGCACCGGCAGCGCTCGCGCCGGCGAGGATGGCGGCAACGGCAGCGATGGCGGCGGTTGGCTGCACATCAGCCAGTCGTTCCCGGCGTCCGACGACTGGGTCGGCCGAGACATCATCCCGAGCCACGATGCGTTGCTCGAACATGTGAGGAGATTCGTCGAGATCGAGTACCACTGCTCGGAGCGGGACGCGCGATGGGGCGGCGGATCGGCCTTGCATATCCTCGGGCGGCCATCGAGAAGTTTCAAGACGTCATGATCGTTGCCATTCAACAACCCGAACACGTCCCCTGGCTAGGCTTCTTCAACAAGATGGCCCACTGCGATCTGTTCGTCTATCTCGACAACGTGCAGTTCAAGAAACGCTACTTCGAAAACCGCAATCGGATCAAGACCGACAAGGGCGTCGCCCGGCTCACCGTGCCGGTCGAGTCCAAGGGGCGTTTCGACCAGCGTATCGATCGCGTGCGGATCTACGCCGACGGGAGATGGGCTCGCAAGTACATGGGCACGCTAGGACAGGCGTACGAGCGAGCCCCGTTCTGGGCGGATGTCGAACGGCTCGTCAGGCCGCACATCGAACACGGTTATACGAATCTCGTCTCGCTCAACCTAGCGTTGATCGAGTCCATCCGAGACTACCTGGGTATCACCGCGCCAACGGCAAGGGCCTCGTCTATGGGGTTGGATGCACTCGGCGGCGGCGATCTCCTTCTCGCGGTATGCCGCCGCGCCGGGGCCGCCGTGTACGTGAGTGGTCCCGATGGTCGCAACTATCTCGACACGTCCGCGTTCAACAGTGCGGGACTGCGTGTGATCTATCACGATTACGTGCATCCGATCTACACCCAGCAGGGCGATGGTTTCGTGACACACCTTTCTGTCCTCGATGCGATTGCCCATCACGGCCGCGCGGCCGGTAAGATTGTTCGGGCCGAGGCAAGGGCGGAGGCGCTGCCATGAAACGCCGTCACCCCACATGGCCCGGTTGGCCCGGCGACCGAACCGCCGTTGTCGCGGAGGTCGGCGTCAACCACGGCGGCGACGCAACGTTGGCTTGGGAGATGATCACCGCCGCTCACGCCCACGGAGCGGACTTCGTCAAGCTCCAGACGTTTCATACGGAGGACTTCTTTCATCCGTCGCTGGACTACTACGAAAGCACGCGGCGGTTGGAGTTGCCCGACGACGTTCAGGCCGATCTCTTCGCGCGAGCGCAGGCTGCCGGCATCGCCCTGGTAACGACGCCGTTCGACGCTCGGTCCCTCGCCCTGGCCGAGGGGTTCTCGCCCGCTTTCCACAAGATCGCCTCGATGGATGCCGACAACGGGCCGCATCTCCAGCGCCTCGCCGCGACCGGGCGGGCCCTCGTGCTGTCCTGCGGCATGGCCGAGATGGCCGAGATCGACGCGGCCGTGCGGACGATTCGTGGGGCGGGCAACGACAAGCTCGTGCTGCTGCACTGCGTCTCGGATTACCCGGCGGACGACGCGATGCTCAATCTTTCCATGCTTCCTCTATTGGCCGAGACGCACGGCGTGCCCGTGGGGCTTTCAGACCACTCGCTCGGGCTCGATGGTGCGAGGGTCGCCGCTTCGCTCGGCGCGGTGCTCATCGAGAAGCACTTCACGCTTGATCGCGAGATGGCCAAAACGATGCCCGACGCGGATCACGAGCTTTCGATCGAGCCGGATGAACTCGCGAGCCTGCGACGATTCTGCGAGGCCGTGCCGACGATGATAGGCCGATCGCCGCGGCAGCTCACGAGCAACGAACAGACGGGACGCCGCGCATTTCGCAGGGGCCTGTACGCTGCTCGCGACATCGCCGTTGGCGAGAGACTGGACGCCGGCAACGTCGCCTTCCTTCGGCCGGTCGTGGGCATCCCCGTCGGCGCTTGGTCGAATGTCAGCGGCCGGGCAGCGCAGCGCGCGTTGGCGACCGGCGACGCGATCTCTTTCAGTGATGTGGGGTTGTGATGAAAGACGACGCCAACGGCACCGCCCCGTGGATCGTCAACCTCGAGTTGACCAACGCCTGCAACTTGGCCTGTGTGTTCTGCGACCACCCTGCGTTCACGGCAGCCGGCATGAAGTTCCGCGAGATGCCCCTCGATATCCTCGATGCCGCCCTGGACGGCTACCGCGGCCAAACGCTCCACGAGCTCGGCCTCGTCGGTCTCGGCGAACCGACGCTCGCCAAGCGCCTGCCGGACTACCTCTCGCACATCGACGCCTGCGCCGACGGGTTCGAACGCATCTCGCTCAACTCGAACCTCGTCTCACTCACCGAGGCCGTCGCGTCAACGCTCCTGGCTTCGTCGGTCAACGTCTGTACCTTCTCGCTCAACGCTTCCGACCGCGAGACCTACCGTCAGATGATGGGGCGCGACCGATTCGATCGGGCCCTGGCGAATCTCAACGCGTTCCTGGCCCTGCGCCGGTCGAGTGGTCGCGATGTCGCCGTATCCGTGCAGCTCTTCGATTCTCCGCGGAACGACATCAACGCGCTGCGACCGCTCGTTCCGCTCTGGGACGACGTCCACTGCTTCACGAGGAGCGTGTACTCGAAACCCGTCGTTCGAGAGGATACGCCGCTGCTCAAGTTGCATCGGCCCCAGGCTCCGAAGCGTTATCCCTGCTGGGATATCTACACGCGGCTCTATGTGGACGTCGATGGCAATGTCTATCCCTGCACGATCGGTAACGACTGTCACCGAGCCGATTCGCTGTTGAGGCTGGGCAACCTTCGACGCGAATCCCTCTCGGCGATCTTCAACGGCCAGACGCTGGTCGCCGCGCGACGAGCGGCGGAGCGCGGCGGGCTGTCGTTCCCCGAGTGCAAGGAGTGCAACGTCTGGTCGCTGACGCCGAACAACTTTCGATGGGATGCGGCCCGCGGCCAATGGGTTCGCCAGGAGAGCCTCGTCCGCGCCTACGGGCTCAAGACCTGTTCGACAGATCCGAGCCCCGCCGGAGCGTGAAATGGCAGGACGATCATGACCTTCAAGTCCCTGGAGAAGTTCATCCCGTTCAGCCCGCCGTCGTTCGACGAGCGCGAGGAACGGGAGTTGCTCGACGCGCTTCGTAGCGGCTGGGTCACGACCGGTCCCCGCGTGCGAGCGTTTGAGCAGCGCATCGCCGCCTGCGCCGGGGCGGCCCATGGGGTGGCCGTCTTCTCCTGTACCCATGCGATGCTGCTGGCTCTGCGAACCCTAGACATTGGCGAGGGCGACGAGGTCATCACGACGCCCTACACGTTTCCGTCCACGTCGCACGTCATCTGCCACCATCGGGCCAAGCCCGTCTTCGTCGATGTGGAGCCCGATACGTTCAATATCGATGCACGGCTGATCGAGGCCAGGATTACGCCGCGCACGCGAGCCATCATGCCTGTGCATTTCGCCGGACATCCTTGCGACATGGACGCCATCGGCGACATCGCCCGACGCCACGGGCTGGCCATCGTGGAGGATGCAGCCCATGCCATCGGTTCAACGTACAAGGGCCGGCCCATCGGGTCGATCGGCGACGTGACTTGCTTCAGTTTCTATGCGACGAAGAACCTCGCCACGGCCGAGGGCGGCATGGCGGTCCTGAACGACGAGGCGCGGGCCAAGCGGATGCGCGTCTTGTCAATGTACGGCATCACCGACGCCCGTGAGATATGGCAGGACCGCCACGGCGAGGGTGCTTCGCCGCATTTCAACGTCGAGGAACTCGGCTACAAGTGCAACATGACAGACCTGACGGCCGCGATCGGGCTGAAGCAGCTCGATAAGCTCGAGGGTTTCAATCGGACGCGGCGGCTGTTCGCGGGGTTGTATGACGATGCGTTCCGTGATGAACCGAGCGTGCAGATTCCGGTCATCCGAGAGTACGCCGAGACGTGTCGGCATCTTTATCCGCTGCTGCTGAATCTCGACCGCCTCGCTGTTTCGCGTGATGCCTTTGTCGCCGCGCTGGCGGAGTTGAACATCGGGTCCAGCGTCATGTTCGTGCCACTGCACTATCACAGCTACTACGCCGATCTGCTGGGGCACAAACCCGGCGATTTCCCCGTGGCCGAGAACCTGTTTGATCGCGTGCTATGTTTGCCGATTTCACCGAAGCTGGACGAGAAGGCCGTCCGAACGGTGGCCGAGGCCGTCCTGCACTTGTTGGAGAAGCACCGCCGATGATCCTCGCGCTGCCCGTCAGCCATCTGATTACGCCCGAGACGGCCACCCCGGTGCCGGGCGTCGCGGCGATGGAGTACCGTGAGATCGGCGGCCCCGTTTGTGGCGATGTCCCTGCCTTGCTGCACTCGGGCCTCGGCATCGTGCAGGATTCGTTCATGGACTGGCTCGAAGTCTCGGCGGCAGCGATCAATGCGATGCCTTGCCAGTTGTTCTCTTTCGACTGTGGGCCTGCCGTCCGCTCGCCGCGCTTGGACGGACATCGATACGTCTGCGACGGGCCGCCGATGTCCCGGGGAGATATCAAAGACCTGATCGCCGATCGCCTCGACCGCCTCAAGGAATGCATCGCCGCGCCGCTGGCGGTCGAGAACCTCAACGACTTTCAGACCGAGGCTTATCGCCGCGTTTGCGAGGCCGAGTTCATCAGTGAGATTGCTTGCGAGAACGACATCGGGCTCGTCCTGGACATCGCCCACGCAATCATCACGGTGAACAACACGGGACAGGACATCGGCGCGTACTTCCACGCATTGCCACTCGACCGTGTGCGGGCCGTGCATCTCAGCGCACCCGGCAAACTCGATGGCGAGTGGCGTGATCTCCACGCTGTTCCGACAGCCCGTGAATATGCAATCCTCGACGATCTCTTGCCCAGTCTACCGAGCGATGCATACATGGTCATCGAACACTACGGCTCGATCGAGGCCGTGCTCGCGTGCTACGCCGAACTATCGCGGTTCCTGAACGAAAGGGCGATTCCGCATGGCGGCGCGTGTGGTCCAACTCGACTTTGATACGGAGCTTCTCGGCCTCCGCTGCGGCCGACTGGAGCTTGCGGCGGAGCCTCCGTCGCGCCTGGCCATCGATGGGGCTCTCGCGGACGCGCGCGAGCAGGACATCCAACACCTCGTTGCCCGGGTGCCATCCGAGTGGGTCGAGGTTTGCCGGCAGCTTGAGTCACGGGGTTTTCGATTCGCCGTGTGTTCGCTATCCCTCCGGAAGGCGCTGCCCGATCGCGCCGGCGAAGAGCCGCGGGCTTCAGCCCGCGCGGCCGTCCCACCGCGCGCGGCTTCGTTGGTTTCTCACACAACTCCCAGCGGCGCGCCGGAGACTGAGGGAGTTGCGTCCCCCACCCCTAGAAGGGGCGGGGTACCCGTGCAGTCACCGGATCGTCATGTGGTTCGTAGCAGCGCGTCGGAGTTCGCAAGCAGCGTCTTGCTCTACGAAGGCGAAGACGACGCTCGGCTGGCCGCCATCACCGATGCGGCGTTCCACTCTGGCACGCGATTTCATCTGGAGCCGGCCTTCAGCCCAACGAGCGTCACGTCGCTGCACAGGCGCTGGATGCAGAACTTGATCGATGACGAGTCGGTCTCCATCTGGGTGCATCGGATGGACGACACGATCACAGGCTACATCACCCTCGCTCAGGGTGATCGCCCCGCCAGCGGCCACGTCGGCCTCGTCGGTGTGGATCCGGCATTTCGCCGACGCGGCATTGGCCAGGGCCTTCTGGCAGCCTTGGAGAGCGAAGTCCAGCCCCTCCTTGACGAGATCACCGTTGTGACGGAAAGCGCCAACATCGCCGCCTTGCGTCTCTACACGCGGGCCGGCTACACAATTCGGCAGTCATGGACCGTCTTTCACGCTATGATGTCGGCGTCCACGGAGGTGACCCATGCCGGCAGGGAATGCCGAACCGCAGATCCGAGAACGTGAGCGCGACCTGGCGCGCAGCGGCGAGCAGGCGGCGCTGACGTTCCACGAGTCGACGCATCACTTCTCCGCACAGCAGCGCGA
>CAYYPB010000020.1:0-13927 GCA_964473405.1 uncultured Planctomycetaceae bacterium | reverse complement strand
ACGGGAGGGGGGGGGAAATCTCGGGGCGGCCCGGGGAGGGTGGGGGATCGGGAGGCCGGGCCCTGCCGATAATCCGAACCTGATGGCTCATTCGGGGATGCGCATGCCACACTCAGAGCAGATACCGCAGGTACTCCCGGTGAGGTTGTAGTTGCGCTTCAGGCAGCAGCTGCTGTCGTGCGCATGCCAACGTAGACGCAGATGAAGCGACTGTGCAGCGATGAGGGCGAGCGTTTCAGACGACATCACGGCTGCTGGGAAGACTGGCGAGACCCGCCGATGAATCCATGTGCGTGACAACCCGCTGGTCCCCTGCTAGTGTCGGGGAAGGGAGACCTACGCCGCGCATGGACGTTCCCTGAATCGTCCCGGCATCTGACGCCGGCGGACTGCAACGACCGTGCCTGCGGAGTGACGCGCCACGATGATCGAGGAACACATGATCCCGGGCTACGTCGGCATCTTGCTGGCGGCGATCTGTCTGGTGTTCGCCCTGCGCGCAGGCCGGCGGCGGCGGTTGATCGACAACATCCCCACCACCAAGACCGCCGGCGTCTTCATCGGCCTGGTCGAACTCCAAGGCTCCGCAGAATCCGAGCGGCCACTGATCAGCTTCCTGGCGCAGACGCCCTGTGTGTATTACACGTGGAACGTCGCCGAGCATTGGTCACGTACGGTGGTCGAGACCTACACCGACAGCAACGGCAAGACACAAACGCGCACACGGCACGAAAGCGGCTGGGCGACGGTGGCTGGAGATGGCCATCAGATGCCCTTCTATCTCAGCGACGACGAGGGCGTCATTCTGGTTCGGCCCGAGGGAGCCAAGATCGAGCCAGCCAGGGTCTTCGAGGAAATCTGCGATCCCTCTGATCCGCTCTATTACGACAAGGGCCCCCTCGAAGCGGTCAGCGACTCCGACCACCGGCGGCGATTCACCGAAGAGGCCATTTGCCTCCACGCACCGATCTACCTGATGGGCCGAGCGCGCGAACGGGAAGACATCATCGCCGCGGAGGTCGCCCACGATCCAGACGCCCCGATCTTTCTCATCTCGACGCGGAGCGAGGCCAAGGTCAGCGCCGGCTTCAAGTGGCAATACTGGATTCTGGCGATCCTGGGACTCGTGCTATTGGTGGCCGGGTGGCTGATCTCGCTGCACTCGCGTGATGTCGCCCCGGACGACGTCGTAAAGACCTGTGTCTATGTCGGATTGGGCTACCTGCTCGTCTGGTTACTGGGCTGGGCTTGGATGGTTCACAACAGCATGGTGGAACTCCGATCTCGCGTCCGTCAAGCGTGGGCCAACGTGGATGTTCAACTCAAGCGACGGGCCGATCTGATCCCCAACCTCGTCCAGGTCGTCGAAGGCCTCCGCGACCACGAACATCGCGTCCACACCGAGGTGGCACGGCTCCGAACCCAGCAACACAGCACCGCTCCTGGAGAGACCGGCAGCGACCCGGAAGGTGTCTCCGCCTGTTTGACCGCCGTGGTCGAACAGTATCCCGAGTTGCAATCGAACCGCGTGTTTCTAGACTTGCAGAAGAGCCTGACCGAAACGGAGCAGCGCATCGCCTTGGCCAGAACCTACTTCAACGACATCGCCACACACTACAACATTCGACTGAAGATCATCCCCGACCGTTTCGTTGCGGCGATCATCGCCATGAAACGCCGCCCCCTTCTGTCGGCGACCGGCTTCGAGCGAACCACCCTCAAGATCGACTTCGCCCGATAGAATCGGCCCATGTCCGCCGAGGCTTCGCGATGATGGGCATACTGGAAGCCCCGACCCATCGCGCGAGCGCACCCCGTCGAATAGCACCGGAGTAGCACTCGAGTGCCTCGCGAGCGAGCTATGTGCCGAGCGGTGCTTTCTTGGTCGAAGCCCCGATGCCCAGGAACTCCACATCCTTGCAGGGCCCCGCGTCGTCGAACCTGAGAATGCAGTAGTCGGGCGAGCTCAGTTGCTTGAAATGCCTGGCGACGTAGATCTGGCTGAGCGTGCCCGTGGCATCGCTGCGCACGGCGAGCAGCGGATCGCCCATGTCCAGCAGCGTCGCGCACTCCGCAGGCGGCTTGCCCCTGACCTTGCTCCTGAGGAATAGGGCCCGCGGGATATCCCGTTTGGGATCGCTGTTCTTCTCGGTTCTTGAGAAAGCCACGATCCGCTCGGCGGCGACCTCGACGACGTAGCGATCCTTGCCGAGGAGGTCCGCTTTCACCGGATAGATCACCCAAGCCTGATCGCTGTCGAGGTCGCGCAGCGTATCGAGGCGATCACCAAGCCTCTCATCCGCTCGAACGAGATCGGCACCGATGAGTACCTTCTCGTGCTCCTTGACGTCGGCGGCATCCACGGCCTTGCCGACCAGCGTGACACCGATGCTGACCGCCGTGACGCAGCCCGTCGAGAAGACGCCAGTCGCGGCCAGCAGCAGCGTGCTCGCCGTGAGCAACAACGGCCTGCGGGCACTGCTGTTGATTGGATAGTTGGCCTTTTGCCTGCTCATCGAATCTCCTCCATCCTCGTGTGATCCCGCAAGCGGGTGACGGCCCCAGAGCGGTGCGGTCTCGGTCGGCGATTCCGGCCACCGAGCTTCCGCCAGCAATCCTATCGCACGGCACATGCAAAGCAAGTGAGAAGGAGGTCCCTCGCGATCGGGCAGGACTCGTCTTCATCACCGAGCCCCGCACGCGGTTCCACACTCCGGGCACACGCCCGACACATTGCCCGTGAGGTTGTAGCCGCAGGACTTGCAGTGGCCGGCCTTGGGGCGGCAGCCGAGTCCTGACCAGATTGCTGTCGGCAGAGCGACGGCCAGAAACGGAATCCACAAGGGTACAACACACGTCCACGCCGTGAACGTCTTGGATCTTTCATTGTATTGGCCCATGCAACCGGTGAAGCTATGGAAGCAGGGAGCCCAGATAGCACCAATTCCCCAAGCAAGTGTTCTGAATCGCGGCCCTTGCGAGATCAGCAGCGCAGGGAGGATCGACTCTTGGAACGCCCGCGCCGTCTCATGGGGAGTGTGGGAGAACGAAGCATGTGCAAGTGTGAATGAGCCGCGTCCCAGCCTGAGAATCGCCATGGAGCGGGATGAGTACCGGATCGGCAGGTCGATTGCGGCGGCCAGGCTCAACAGCAAGAGGATCAGCAAGCTCACGGTCAGCAAGCCGGGGATCAGTTTCAGCACGCGGCCGAGTTGTCGTCGGGTAGTCCTCATGACTCAACCTCGCAGGCTTCACACGCCGCTCCGCAGGCGGGACATTGCTCATGCTCCACTCCCTCCAGATCGTAGCCACACCATCGACAGTGGCCGGGCGGATGACGTTTGGTGAGCCTGGGCACGACGATGGTGGGCACTGCGATCAGCACCAGGGGAAGCCACAGCGGCGTGTAGACATAATAGACGTCGAGCCGAGTCCACCCCGCCTCAAGCCACCAATTCGACGGTGCAACACGCCACGTCGAGAGAGACGCCACGGACAGCCCAATAGGAACGCCGCGCGGATCGGGAGTGAAACGATGAAGTGTCCCCCTGCTGATGGAGTATGACAAGTCGGAGGCTCCGCCGAGCCGCAATGTCAGCTCATGCGTAGACGTTGCCAGCCAGAGCCCGGCGACGAAAATGCAAGCCCAGAGACCAAGCCACCGCAAGCGACCTCCCGCGCGGCTGAGATGCTCCGGCTGCGTGCGTTCCAGATGCCAGAGCATCAGGGTGGGCCACCCGATGCCCAATAGCGGCAGCCACAGCAACACGCCGGAGCCCGCCCACTCGCCCATCGAAAAGAAGTCATACGCGCGGTCGCTATGGGCGAAGCATCCCTTGTGCAGAAGCCACGTCGGCCCCTCATAAGGCCACAGCCAACTGTATACCCAAGCGGCAACCAGCAGAACGCACGCCGCGAGCCCCGTCCACTTCAGAACGCGCTGCAGGCCGCGCCGGTCCGGCTTCAGGTATCGCCACTCGGCGGCCGCCCCGCACTCCGGACACTTCTCATGCTGGGTTCCCGTCAGGTTGTATCCGCAAGAGAGGCAGCATCCCGGTTTCGTGGGCCTCCGGTCTCGCCGGAACAAGATCCCCGTGAGCATTGCTACGATGACGAAGGGAATCCGGAGGGAAACCGCGCTACTGGTCTGCGGTGTGAGGCCCCACGGCGAGACGTAGAGCTGGCCCGGTGTGGCGATGGGGAAGCCCGCCATCGGGCCGTCATCGTACCACCCTCCCGACATGTCGAAGTAACCCAAGGCAGCGGGGGCTGTGGGCACCACGTTGGCAGGAGAGAGAACATACCACTGGATCGTGCTGTGCTCCAGCCGCATCGTGAGTCCGCCCCACTTCAAGGACGCCCACATCCACAGGCTGGCAATCCAGACGCCGAGAAGCAACACGCACAGCGTAAACCCGATCCACTTCAGGATGCCTCGGCGTTTCGGCATGGCACTTGATTGTACCGGGCGCTACGGGACGTGTCGCGGAGTTTCTCCAACACACGGCCGCGCGGGTGAGAAGCCCGCAGCTCATCTAGGCCCGAGGGAGTGCCGGTCCCATCAGCCTTCGACCTTGATGACGGAGTGCAGGGGGTAATCGCCGAGCTTATCCCGGCCGTTGAGGAAGCAAAGCTCGATCAAGAAAGCCACGCCGACGATGTTGCCTCTCAACTCGCTCACGAGATCGCAGCAGGCGGCCATCGTGCCGCCCGTGGCGAGCAGGTCGTCGATCATCAGCACCTTCATGCCGGGCTCGATGGCATCTTCGTGAATCTCCAGCGCATCGGTGCCGTACTCGAGCTCATACTCGGCGCGACGGGCGGGACAGGGCAGCTTGCCGGGCTTGCGAATGGGAACGAAGCCTGCCGAGAGGTTCCGCGCGACGGCCGTCCCGAAGATGAACCCCCGGCTCTCGGCCCCGACGACGATATCGACGCCGACGCCGCGATACGGCTGCGTGAGATACTCGACGGCCATCGAAAGCCCCGCCGGCGAAGCGAGCAGTGGCGTGATGTCCTTGAAGAGGATTCCCGGCTTGGGATAGTCGGGCACATCGCGGATCAGGCGGGTCAAGCGTTCGACGTCGGGAATCGCCAGGGTCGTGGATGTCTGCATTGCGCGGGGCTCCTTGCGTAGAGGGCGGATCATAACGCCTGGGGGAAAAGGCGAAAGATGAAAACTGAAAACCGAAAGCCGAAGACCAAGCGCCCACTGCCGGACGCTACTCGGCTTTGACCAGCACGGAGCCGCCGCTGGCTAGGCCCAGAACGACGTCGGTTCCGCTTCGCGTCGCCTCCCCGAACGCCTCATCGGTGAGCGGATTGCCGCCGAGGCGTACGATCACGTCACCCGGCGCGAGCCCCGCCCGATCCGCCGGCGAGCCGGCATCGACGCGCAACACGAGCAGCGCCTTGTCGGGCAAATTCGAGGCCGATCGAACGCTCGGCACCACCGTCCCCAGTCCCGCTCCACGAAAACCAATGGAGATCACCGGCAACTTGTCCTTGTCATTCACAGGCCGGCGTGTCAGCGTCACTCTTGCGTTGCGGCGCCGCCCCCCCCGCACATACGTCAGCGTCAGCTCGTGACCCACGCTCGCCGCCCCGATGATGCGAACGAACTGCTCGACGGAGGAGACGCCATCGCCGCCAATCTGGGTGACAATGTCGCCGGCACGCAGACCCGCTTTCTCGGCAGGCCCCCTGGCGAACGTCGAGTCGATCAGGACGCCCCGCCCGTCAGGCAGCCCGGCCTCGCGACGCTGGGCCGGCGTCAGGGCGTCCACCTGGACGCCGAGATACCCGTACTCGACGACCTGCCCCAACAGGAGCCGGTCGATGATCGCCCGCGTATGCTCGTTGACCGGCACGGCGAAGGCCACGCCCTCGTGCCCGCCTTCGCGCGTTCCCACCGCTGTCACGATGCCAATGATGTGGCCGCTGGTATTCACGAGCGGCCCGCCCGAGTTGCCTGGGTTGATCGGTGCGGTGGTCTCGATCATGTCGCCGTAGTAGCGATCCTCTTCGCGACCGAAGGCCTCGGGCAAAGGACGCCCGATCGCGCTGATCATGCCGTGGCTCACGGCCGCCTGACCGTCGCCGGCGAGGCCCAGGGGGTTGCCGAGTGCGAGAACGAGGTGCCCGCGTTTGACGAGCCCGTCGCCGGCGAGCCTGGCATGGGGGAGGCGGTCGGCATGAATGCGAATCACCGCCAAATCGGAACGGCGATCGGCCGCGATGAGCCTGGCGATAAATCGCCGCCCGTCGTGAAGCACAACTTGGATCGACACCGCACCGTCGATCACATGCTGGCTCGTCAGGATCATGCCGTCTTCGCGAATGAGGACACCGCTTCCGGCACCGATCCTCCGGCGTGGCGCCCAATCTGCTCGTTCGCCGAGGCTGTCAGGTCGACGGTGCGCCTGAATCGCCACAACCGTCGGACCGACGCGCTCGACCAACTCGGCAAAGGCCCGCTCTATCCGTCCGAGTAGATCCAATTCCTCCTCGCCAGGAGCGGACGTTTCGGTCGGCCGGGTCGTCGGGCCGTCGGCGTAGATCGCGGCGGGGCTCGGAGAGAAGAAAACGAAGGAAAGAGAGAATGCAACCGCGCCGAATCCCAAGCTTCGATGGGAAGTGCGAGCAGCGCGTGGCAGGTGAAGACAAGCTCCCATCACAGAACAGGCCTCGGCGACTGCATACAGAAAGAGAAGTTCAAGCCAACCCGTCGCTCGCATTCGATGCTAGGAGGGCAGCGGTACCAGCCGCTAGGACTGTGGCGAAAAATCCAGATCCTGGGACTTCTTGGACCCCGAGTGGAAGCTGACGATCTTCACGTTCGGGTCGATCAGGAAGAGATACCCGAACTTGCTCTTGTCTTTGCCCGCCTTCTTGAGCACGCTGCGGGTCACCTTCTTGGCCTTCTTGCCGTTGAGTGCTCGCTCGGGCATCTCGGATTCGGGATAGTACTGAAGCTCGATGAACCACTGGCCGTCGATCTCCGCGGCGGCGTACTGGCCGATGGCGAAGTAGTCCTTGCCGTTGTCGCCCTTGACGCGGATCTGCGCGGTCACGCGGTTGGCGAAGTTGATCGCGTTGCCCCACATGCTCTCGGCCTTGACGACCTCGGCCCCGACTTGGAACATCACCTTGCCACGCGGCACCATGAAATCGGTCACCTGGGTGCCGAGGAAGTCCGTTTCAACTCTGACCCAGAACTGGGAGTCGTCGCCGCCCTTGATCATGGTCCCCGAGGAATGCTGCTGGACGATGGCGTTGTCCGCGTTGAGCGCAATCGGAAGCGCGGTGGAGAAGCCCGTTCGATCTTCGATCGCGTTGGCGACCTGAAGCCGCCCGCCGGGAGCGGCGCCAACGTTGGGCTTGTCCTTGCTGACTAGGCCCGACTTGCCACCCACCGCGCCGAGCGGTCGCGAGGCCCAGGAGGGTACGTCTTTGCCGTTCTTCTTTTTGTCCAGAACGGTCAAATCGGCCCGAGCCCCGTTCTTGAACTCGACGTACCACGGTTCGAAATCCTCCGGCACCTTGAAGGCCACGTCGAACTTGTACTTGTCCTTATCCTTGATGATGCCGGACGTATTCGGGCCGAGGATGAAGTCGGTCGTCGGATGGAATGCGACGAGCCGATCCCGCTGCGCGTTGTTGACCGTCCCCGGGCCGTGCTGCTTGTGGGTGTAGATGTCGCTCATGCCCGCGGCAAGATAGACGTGCGGCGACTTGGAGAACGTACCGTCGGCTCGCGGGGGCGGGCCCACGACTCTGAACTGAGCCGGCCGAAAGCGGATTTCCTGATGCTTCTGCTTCGCGGCCGCCTGAGAGACGCCGACCGCACACACGAAATACTTGCCGACGGCAAGGTCCTGCGTCTCGAACTCCCGCATCATGGTCCCGCCGTTGAGCGTCTGCTTGACGTGGTCGATTCCGCGAGACTCCCAGTAGTTCGACACCGACAGGTGGCCCGATTCCAGGAAGACGCGAGCCTCGGACTGCGGCGTCGCCCGCCCTGAATAGAGGCTCTTGACGAGATCGGGCTTAGCCTGGGCCATTCCCTGCTCGCCGGCGAAACGACCGTTGGAGAGCATCGACATCATTCCGGCGGTGAACTCGTCCGGGCTCAGGAAGGACAGGCTGCTTTCCTCCAACTCGCCTTCCTTGTTGATCGAGTAGCGCTCGAACCCGAACACGCTCGACCCGATGGGCAGCATTTGGATGCTGATCAAGGCCATGCCAATCAACAGCATGCCGGTGAAGAGCCCGAACACGGCCCCGCCGGCGCGATCGACGGGCAGCGGCACGCGCACATCGTCCGGGATCAGGCGATCCGTCGCCGTCCGCAGCGCCAGAAGCGTCACCAGGAACAGCAGCATCAACGCCAGCGGAAAGCCCAGACCTTCACCGGTCTGAGCGACCCACAGCCCGCTAACGGCCTCGTAAAACGCGAACGCCACCATCGCGGCAATGACCGTCTCGAAGAACATGATGATGCTGCTGAAGAACCCCTGGTAGGTCCAGAAGGCCGCGATCAAGATCACCATCAGGGCGACAACGATTGAAAACAACATCGGCAAAAGCCTCTCACAAGAGTCCGCGGAAGACGTCGGTTCTGGCCGCCGCGTTTGTCGCCTCGAGCGGCCGGGTTCGAGCGAGCCGGTCCCCAATAGGCGAGGCCGCCTCGATTCGCTCACTGTGCAGGCGGAGACACTGCGCTACGGGGCGGACGCCCTCGGTCGTTTCGACGCCGACTTGGCCGGCGTCGGATCCTTCGTTACACGCAACACCTCGTTGATACTTGTCTGGCCTTCGTAGACCTTGTGCAACGCCACTTCCTGCAGGTACAGCATGCCCTTCTTGCGTGCCTCTACCTTCAACGTCTGCAGGGCCGCGCCCCCGGCCACGTGGGCTCGCAAATCGTCATCCAGCAGGAGTACTTCGATCACGGCCGTCCGGCCGATGTAGCCGGTCCCCTGACAAACGGGGCACAGCAAGGGGTTGCCCTGCTTGTCCACTTCGATCTCGTTCTCGGTCGGCGGGCGATAGAACGGGCGATCCCCTCCCGTCGGGAGGTTCCCCTTCTTCAGGAGTTTGGGATCGGGCTTGTAAGCACGGCGACAGTCGGTGCATAGCACCCGGGCCAAACGCTGGCTCGTCACCGCAAGCAGGCTCGACGCCGCCAGGGCGTTGTCGTTGACGCCCTCAAGGTAGCGACGCAGCGCACTGAACGTATCTTTGGCATTCATACCCAGGTATATCTTCTTGCCTTGTCGGCCGGACGCCGCGGCGAGCGCGGCCGTTTCCGTGTCCGGCGTGTCGCCCGCCATCGCCACGTCGGGCTCTGTCCGGAGAATCGAGCGGAAACGCTTGCCAAAGCTGACGGACCCGTCCTGGTCGTGATAAACGTGCTGGGTAATGTTCTCCAAGTCCATCGCCTTGGAGACTTCCATCGTATGGATGTTCTGCATGAAGGCATCGTGCCCGCGAAGGATGGCGTACAGGGTACTCGTCACGCCGCTGCCCCTGGGCCCGCTGACGAGAATGACGCCCTTGGGAGCCTTGACCAAGCCCCCGAACACGTCGAGTTGAGCCTTCGTCAAGCCGATGTCTTCCAGCCGCAGCTTGGACTCCTGCGAGAACAGCTTCAGCAACATCCGCTGGCCAGCCGTACTCCCCGACGTCTTCAGGTCGATCTCGACTTCCTTGTCGGCATCTCCCCCGGCACCGATCGCCGCCTGGAAGCTCCCGGACTGCGGACGACGATTCTCTTCGGGGTCCATGCCGCTGATGCGTTTCAGGTGTGCGAAGATCGCAGGGGCCAACTCGGCATCGATGGGCTCGCGGGCCCGATCCACGCCGTCGACCTTGTAGATGATCTTCACCGGCTGGTTGGCCAACAAATCGAGGCGAATGTCGCTGCATCGCCGCCAGATCGCGTCGAACAGAAGCTCTTGCATCGCAGCGTAGGCGGCGTGTTCCTCCGGATCGGTCGGCCACGCGGGCTTCTTGCCCTCGGAGTTCTTCAGCCGAACGCGATCCTTGGCGTCGCTCGACGTACGCTTGGTAGTCCCCCCGCCGCCAGCGAAGAGACGCCCCATGTGAGCCGGGGTGAGGATGGTCTCACCCGGCGAGACGCGCCGGTTGTGGAAAACGGCATAACAGATGACGACCGTTCCGTAGAGAACAACGAAGATGCCGAAGCTCACCCAGAACATGGGGACGGCCAGCCAAATCACGAGGCAGAGAATCCCCGTCCCGTAGATCGCGGGCACCCACATCCCCTTGGGGACGCGCAATCGGCTCAGATCCTTTTGGGTCCAGGCCGAGTTATACGCCCAGAGGACGAACGCGGCCGTGAAGAGAATGAGTTTCACGATGCCGAAATAGCCACCCTCGACCGGCAAGGCCGCGAGAAGAGGCGAATCCGCCATGAAACCGAACGTCGAATCAGCGAGGCATGTTGAAAACATCGGGCAGGTCTAGCTCCAGCCAGCGGGGGTCCAGAGTCGGCAGGGCTCTCATTCTAATGGCATGGGGCGGCCAGGGGAACCTCCAAAAACCCAATTCGATCCGGCGGCCTCACGGCTGGCCAGCCGTGGGCTTTGGACCGCCCCCCACTGACAACTGATAACTGATAACTGCAGACTCTCTACGCCATCCCCGAAACGCGTTCGACCTCGGAAAACGTCGTCTCCCCCTCCAACACCCTGCGATACCCGCACTCTTGCAGCGTCTCGAACATCCACTCGCCCGCAGCCTTGCGGATGTCCGAGATCGTCGGCTGGGTCAGGATCACGTCGCGAAGCTGCGGCGTGAACATCAGGATCTCGAACAGCGCCAAGCGCCCTCGATAGCCCATGCCCATGCACTTCTTGCAGCCCACGGCGTCGTACAAGTCCCCGTAGCTGCGACCCTCGATCCGCATTCGGCGAATCTGGGCCGCGTCGGGCTTGTACGCCTGCTTGCAGGCCGGGCACAGTCGCCGAACGAGTCGCTGCGAGATGCACATCGTTACCGCGCTGGCAATCAGGAACCCTTCGACGCCAAGGTCCAACAGTCGAAAGATCGTCCCCACCGTGTCCCGCGCATGGAGCGTCGTCAGAACCAAATGGCCCGTCGTCGCCGCCTGCATCGCCGTCTTGGCCGTCTCCTCGTCGCGAACCTCACCCACGAGGATCACGTCCGGATCCTGCCGGAGAATCGACGTCAAGATCGAGGCGAACGTGAGGTTGTGTCGTGGGTCGATCGAGATCTGAGTCGTGTGCTCCAACTCGTACTCGACCGGATCCTCGATCGTGACGATGTTCCGCGTTTCGGCGTCGATTGACTTCAGCGCGGTGTACAGCGTCGTCGTCTTTCCGCTTCCCGTCGGACCCGCCAGGATGATCATCCCCGCGTCCTGACCACACAGACGGTTCAACTCAATCACGGCGGTTTCGGTCATGCCCAACGCTTCGAAGTGATCCGGCACGGTCCCCTTGTCGAGGAAACGCAGGGCCAACTTCTGACCGTGTACCGACGGCGTCAGGTTCACGCGGAAGTCCACGCGCCGGGCCGGCAGCTCGATGGAGAAACTCCCTTCCTGCACGACATTCCGCTTGGCGATGTCCAGATCACAGAGGATCTTGATGACGTTCAGCAGAGAGATGCCCATCTTGGCGGTCATCTGACCCAGGTTGTGCATTTGCCCATCGATGCGAAGCCGAAGCATGTAGGTGTCGGGCCGCGGCTCGATGTGGATGTCCGTCGCCCGGATGCGAAACGCGACGAACATCAACTGCCGCAACCCCTCGATCGCATCGCCCCGCGCGTCCTTACCGACCTTCTCCGGCGCGACTTCCTTGCCCTTGCGCGTCATCATGCGCACTTCTTTGGCCGCATCCGGCGCGCCGTCGGGCCTCGGCACGGTCGCGCACGCCTGCATCAGCGGCCCAAGCTGCTTCGACAGCGGGCCGGCCGCCATGGCCCGCGCCGCGAGTGTCGTGGCCACGACGGACTTGTCCGGCTTCGAGGGCGGCAGCTCTTCCGCTTCCTCGGTGACAATCTCCGCAGTCGGTGCCGCGGCGGCCGCCGCCTTGTCCAGCTCATCGGGGACGAACGAGAGGATCGTCGAGCCGATGCGGATCACATCGCCGAACGACAACGCCGCCTCGATGACGCGGTTCTCGCCCATCCAAGTGCCGTTGTGGCTACCGAGGTCACGAAGGACGAAGCCGCCCCCGTCCTCGCGTTCGATGACGCAATGCTTCCGCGAAGCCACGCGATCCGCCAGGACGACAGCATTGTCCGCGCCGCGGCCGATCGTCAACGTAGCCCCATCCAACGGGATCGTCTCGAGGCCCTTCCTTGATTTGATCTCAATGTTCGGCATGTATACGTACGTCCGCTCAATCAGAGCCGTGACCGTAAGGGAGCGCCTACCGTTTCACTGCGAGAACACCAATACCTGGGGACAGGCGCTCCCTCACGGTCGCGGCTCTGATCATGCTAGCCCAAGATCGCCGACGCGCCCGACGTGATCCCCTTGAGCCGCATCTTCAACTCGTCGGGGTTCGGGGCCACTTCCATCGCCGTCTTCAGGTCGATGTACTCGGTCTGGATCAGATCATGCAACGCCTCGGTGAAGTCCTGCATGCCCTCTTCCTTCGAGGCCTTCAGTACCGAGGTGATCTCGAAGTCCCGAGACTCGGCGATCAGCTTACGGATCGAGGCGTTCGTGATCATGATCTCGCAGCACGGCATGCGCCCGCGATCCGGGTGGATGCTCTTCAGCAGCTTTTGGCAAATGACGGCCTTCAAGTTGAACACGAGCGACTGGCGCGTCAGGGCCCGTGCGCCTTCGGGGAACAGGTCGAGGATGCGCGTGATCGTCTGGGCGGCACTAGAGGCGTGGATCGTTCCGAAGACCAAGTGCCCCGTCTCGGCCGCGTGCATCGCAGCCTCGAACGTCTCTCGGTCTCGCATCTCGCCAACCAGGACGACGTCGGGATCCTCGCGCATGAGGTACTTGAGCGCCGCGTGGAAGTCCTGCACGTCGATACCGATCTCTCGCTGATTGATGAACGCCTTGTCGTCGTCAAAGATGTATTCGATCGGGTCCTCGATCGTCACGATGTGGCAAGCACGATTCGCGTTGATCTCGTTGATCATCGCCGCGATCGTCGTGGACTTTCCCGAACCGGTGATGCCCGCCAGCAAGACCAGGCCCTGATGGAGCTTGGAGACCTCGCGCAGAGACACCGGAACGCCCAGCTCCTCGAAGCCCTTGATCTGCTTCGTCACGCGACGGGCCGCGACCGAAGTCATGCCCCGCTGCCGAAAGACATTAACGCGAAACCGGTCCAGCCCGGGCACCTGGTGCGCAAAGTCCAACGCCCCATGCTCGGCGAAGTACAGCTTCTGCCGATCGCTGACGACCTCGAAGATCATCCCTTCGATCTCCTCAGACGTCTGCGGCGGCTCCTGGGCTAAGCGAATCCCGCCGCCCAGACGGAATCGCGGTGCGGAACCTGCCTTCAAGTGGATGTCGCTGGCCTCCAGCTTGCAGCACGCCTTGAACAGGCGATTGATCGCGGGATTGGCCGGCTTCTCGGCGGCCTCGGCACTGCTGAGTTGATGAACATCCACCGGATTCGGATCTTCCGAAGAGTGCAATTCGACATCCATGACGACACCTCGATTGTGCAACGTTATTTAAAGCCACCGTCGGTCCCGGCAACGTCTTGCCAGCCGCAAGCCACCCGAGCCTCTCACCGGCGCCGCCCCCCCCGGGGAATACGATCTTCTCGACGCCAGAACGCAAGTCCATCCTATTCTAAGGCAAGGCCCCTCCGAATCAAGCATCGCTGGGGCTGGCCACGGGCCGGGGGTCCATGACAGTTCAGGCGATTTGCGAATCAGCCGCATGGCATGTGATACC
>CAYYPB010000019.1:0-14209 GCA_964473405.1 uncultured Planctomycetaceae bacterium | reverse complement strand
GCTAAAGAGGATCAGTGAGATCACCAGGTCGACCACCAGGAACGGCAGGTAGATCCGAAAGCCCCTCACAAAGGCCACCTTCAACTCACTCAGAACGAAGGCCGGCACGAGCTCGACCATCCGAATGTCGTCGATGTCGAGCCCCTGGCCGTCGGGGATCGGTCCACGGGCATACTCGACGAAGAGAAACACGTGGTCCTCGTTCTCCGCGTTGACAATCTGGCGAAGCATGAAGTCCTTCAGCGGGGCGATGCCTTTGTCGAAAGCCTCGGCCTGCCCCATCTTGCCGTCCAGATACGGATCGAGTGACTCGGTCTTCATCTTCTGCCACGTCGGAGCCATCACCAGCATCGTCATTATGAGTGTCAATCCGGTCAGCACCTGGCCCGGCGGCAACTGCTGGGTGCCGATCGCTTGGCGCATGAGTGCCAGCACCACGAGAATGCGCGTGAAACTGGTCATCATGATGAGGATGGACGGCGCAATCGATAGCACCGTCAGCAGGACGAGGATCTTCAGGGAGGCACTGACGCCCTTGGCATCAGCAGCAACCGGAGCGATCTGACTCAGGTCGGGAATGCCGAACGGATTGGCCCCTACGCCGGCAGCGGGCTGCGCCCAGGCGGGCGCGGCGGTCTGCGGGGCGCAGCACACGAGCGCTGTCGCCACAAGCAGGCCCACTCGCCATCGTCGGCTCCGCCGACTCCCTTTCCACATCGCGCAACTCCTTTGCGCTGCCATGCGCTGCGGCACCGGCACCTAGCCGGTGAGACCACCGGCGAGACGCCGGTGCCACAGTACTTCGTTCTCACCGCGAGTCGGTCGTCGCTTCCGCATCCGCGGAGAGCGAGCGAACCCGCTCGATCAAGTCTTGCACGTTCCTGCCCGTGTCGATCAGGTTCGATCCCGAAACCACGAGATCTTCTCGAATGCCGCGATCGCGACGAGGCGGTCTGCGGCCATCGCCCTGCGGCTCGGCCGCTTCATCGGACAGATCGCCGTCGGTGAGCTTGTCGAACATCTTTGTGAACGAGCCGGACGATCCTCTTTCCACGGAACCGACAAGCGAAGCCACTTCCTCGACGTCGGTCATCTCGGACAGCGTGCTGATCCGATCCGGCGTGATCCCGACGAGGACGACCCGCCGCCCCGTACGAACGAGACAGAGGCTCTGCTTGCTGGAGAGATAGTGGCGAGCGAGGATCTTGACCGCATCCCCACCCCCGGGACGACTCGACCGCGGCATCCACCGCTTGAACGCGTAGACGCAGAGGCTGATGACGAACAGAACGATCAGCATCGGCCACGCCATCTCGAAAAGGCTGGTATCGAGGACGGCTTCCGATGCCGGCGGCTTCGGGTCTGTCACCTTGGCACTGGGCCGCTTGCTGTTGCGATGAAGGAGCCGGCGTTCAGGCGTCGTCGGAGTTGACTCGGCGGCGGCAGATCCCTCTAGGACGGTTTCGTCAACCCAGGATGCCACGGCATCGGCATCGCCCAGCGATGCGGAGCGATTGGCCGCGCCCTGCGGAACCTCGTCGGCGATTGCCAGGGTCACGGGCACCGAGCCAATCGCGGCCGATAACGCGATGGCAGCGGCGAACGGACGTCGGTGGGGGCGGCGAAACATGGCACGAATCCTCGAAGTTGCTTCCGGAAGCAGTACCGGTCAAGAAGCGGCGGCAGCGGGCTCGGCGCCCGGCAGGATGTCGCTGATCCGAACGCAGAAGTTGTCATTCAGGACGAGAACCTCGCCGCGCGCGACGAGCCGCTCGTTGACGAAGACGTCCACCGGGTCGCCGGCGAGTTTGTCCAGTTCGACGACCGAGCCTTCGCCCAGTTTCAGAACGTCCTCGATCAGCATCATCGAGCGGCCCAACTCGATCTTGACGTCGAGCTTGACGTCGTTGAGAAGCGTGATGCCGTGGGCATTGGCGTCGCTGGCCGGGCCGCCGAACTCCGGCAGGTCGAGCGACACGGTGCCCGCCGGCGGCGGAGGCATCTCCGCCGACTCCGGTTCCGGCGATGGAGCAGCGCCCGCAGCGGCTTCCGCCGCCGCACGCTCCTCGGCGATGGCGGCGGCCTCGTCAGACGGCCTTCCCTGAGAATCCAGCTTCGGGGAACCGTCCTCGTTCGTCACGGGCAAAGGTGCGGCAGCATCGGCGGCCGCAGTCTCCGTCTCGGCACCGCCGCCAAAGAGCGCATCGATGTCTTCTTGAGAAGTGGGGCCTGATCCAGAATCGGCCTCGGCGACCTGCTCGGCCGGAGCGGGGGTCTCCTTGCCACCGGTCTCACCGGCCAGTGCGGCGTCGATGTTGGCCTGAGAGGACGCACCGCCCCCCCCGGCCCCTTGGGCCGGTTGGCCGGCCTGCTCGGCATCCGATGTCGGCTGCGCAGCAGCCTGTTCGGCCGAGTCCTCGGCGGCGTCGCCACCGGCACCCGCGAGCGCGGTATCGATATCCTCTTGGGACATCCCTTCGGATTCGCTGGGGGGATCCCCGGCCATGGGCGTCTACCTTCCGTGGCAGCAGTTCGGCATCCATGCCTCGCGGGCGATGCATGATCTGCGTCGCTGCGTGTCCTTGAAGCCCATTGGGCCTCACCTCGCGCCGACCGATGACGGCGCGCTTGCCTGAGCCGAGTAGGCGTCAGAACCCCGTCGGCAGCGGCGTGAACTCAGGTATCAAGACCTGTTCGATGATCGTGTCGTCTTTCAACAATACGCCAAGTTCGAAACTGATCTGACGCTTCAGCGTCTCCAGGCCGGGCTCGGACAGGTGCTTCGCCTCCGAACTGCGAATGATGCGGCTGATCGTGTCGGTGATGGTTGCCTTCCGGTTCTCGAGAAACTCCTCGACAATCATCTTCTCCTGCGTGTAATCGACGACGATGTTGATCGTCACGCTATAGAGGATCGAGCGCTCGCCGTTTGTGTTCTGCACGCGAACGCGCGCCACTTCGATCTCGCGGCGCTCGCTGAATGGCTGCGTCGTCGCGGAAATCGGCTCCAAGGCCTTCGCCGGATCCGGTGCCGAACCGAAGAACCGCATTGCGAAGAAAATCGCCAAGCCCTCGGCGAGCATCACGGCCCCGAAGATGCCCATGGTCGCCACGGACTTCTTCTTCTTCGGAGACTCCTCCGCGACTTCGGCCTCGGCCGATGCTTCTTTCTTTTTCGCTTCGTCGTCTGCCATCGTCGCCTCGCACTCAACCTCGCGCGCAACATCTTCTTTCGTGCGCACGGTTACACATGTTTATCGGTCGAATCCTGCGCAGACTTCACCGCGTCCCGGGCGCTTCAGGGGGATTATCTGCCTGATGCTGCGCCGAGGGCGCAAATACTGCCGATGTTGGCCGCACTCCGTTCGTCTAGCCGCGCCCCAACGGGAAGCGCTATGCTCAACGCGATCCATCACGAATAGCGATTCCCGTTGGGACGCGGCTAGACAGGCACTTCCGTGCGGTCGCGGATCGCGCCTCCGCAGCGTGGAAAGCGATCAAGTCGCGAATGCCCGAATGCTCCGGCCATACTCGACCGCCCGCTGAACGACCTCCTCGACGCTCTCTTTGACGATCAGCCGCTCTCCACTGAGCAGCGTGATCATCGTGTCGGGCGTGGACTCGAGCAGTTTGATCTGCTCGGCATTCAAGATGAACGCCGACCCGTTGATTCTCGTGACCGCTATCATGTCACTTCTCGCGGCCGCCGATGCCATCGGCGGCTCTATGCGTTACCGCCTGGCGACGAGCAACAGCTCCTGCAACATCTGATCCGACGTCGAGACGACTCGGCTCGCGGCCGAGAACGCCGTCGAAGACGTGATGAGATTGATGAACTCTCGCGAGAGGTCCACGTTGCTCAACTCGAGGGCACCGGCCGTGATCTTCCCGGCACCCAACGTCAGCGGCGCAGTGATCCGGGCCTCGCCGCTGTTCGGACCGACGAAGTAAACGTTGTTGGATCGCGCCAACAGGCCCTCGGGGTTGGCGAACGTGGCCATGCCGATCTGCCCGATCGTCTGGTTTAGACCATTCGTGAAAGTGCCGGTGACGATGCCATCCTGCCCGATGTTGTAGTCGATGAGTGTTCCCGTCGCGAAGCCATCCTGGAAGCTCATGACGAGCGCGGACGAGTTGGTGTTGAGACCGCTGAGGTTCGTGAAGTCAAAGGAAACCGCCAGCGGATCGATGGCGCCGCTGTTGACGCGGTTGATGACGACACCGTTCTGCGGAGAATCGACGAATTGGCCGTCGGAGTCGAAGTTCACCGTGCCCGTGCCGATCGCGAACTCGACATCCGTGTCGTCGGCCGAATCGGCGTAGAACCGCCAAGTGCTCGTCCCTGTCGTTCGGGCCTCCAGCACCATCGTCAGATCGACGTTGATGGCGGTTCCCAGCGAGTCGTAAGCGATGAACGTGGTGTGAGCGCTCTCGCCATCGGCCGCTTGCGTCTCTGTGAACGAAAACGGGATCTGCGTCGTGGCGTTGCTGCTCAGGAGCGAACCAGCCGGAATCGCCAGGGCGTTTTGCGTCCCGGCATTCCCGCGGAACTCCAGCCGTCCGTCGACCGTCACGGCCGTGCCGGGGCTCCCGGCCACGCCGGCACTCGTCTCGATGCCTGCGACCTCGTCGAACCAAGTCAAGAAATCGCTGATCGTCGTTCCAGTGGTCCCAACGGTGAAGCTCTCGCCAGGGATATCCCGACCGCCGCGTGTGATCCCGTTGACGGTGATGACGTCGCCGTTGGCGAACAGAGCCGCCCCGATACCGGCGGTGTTCCGCACGTTGGTCAGCGCGGTGCCGGGTCCGGTGACGTTGGTCAACTGCACACCGGTGGAGGCGTTGTAGAGTACCTCGGATTGCAGAATCGTGCCCTGCGTGGCCACATCACCGGTGGAGTTGAGTGTACCATCGAGCTGGGCCGAAGCCGTGGCCTTTGCCGTCGTCAACGTCCCGACCGGGATCGAGACGTCGCCGATCGCACCGGGAATGAGCTGGAAGTTGTCATTGACCGAGTAACCTTGCACGAAGTAGCCATCCGCTGAGATGAGACGGTTGTCGGCACTGAGCGTGAAGGCACCGTCCCGCGAGAAGACGTTCTCGTTCTCCGGCGTCCTAAGCACGAAGAAACCATCACCCTCGATAGCCAGGTCGCTCGGAACGCCGGTCGTCTCGATCGAGCCGGGCGTGAACGAGCGTTGAATCGCCCCGATGGCCGCCCCCAAACCGATCTGCATCGGGTTGGTTCCACCCTGCGTGCCGCTGGGTTTCGTGCCGGCCGAGAGCGTTCTCGAGAACTGCGTCTGGAACAGCGTCCGCGACCCCTTGAAACCCGTCGTGTTGATGTTGGCGATATTGTCACCAATGATGTCCAGCCGAAACTGACTGGCGTTCAAACCCGACAAACCCGTGAACAATGCTGATGTAAGCCCCATGATCCGTTATCTCCACTACTTGGCGGCGAACCGATGTCTTGTTAGTTCCGACCCACTCGCAGCGGCGTCGAAGCGCCGCAGCCTCACCTCCCCACGCCGACTCCAATGCCCGGCGAGAACAGAGAGTCCAACAGCCCGCCAACCACATCCAAACGCTCTCCCCAGTCGCGGGCATAGTCGCCTGCCGACGGATCGCGGCGAGCGGCGAGACTCTTGGCCAGTTTGGCCGCCGTGTCCTCGCTCCCGTCCGCCGCCCCGGCGCCGGCTGCTGCGAGCTCGGCCTCCAACTGCTCGAGAATCTCGGTCGGGAGGTTCTCGACGAGCGTGACTTGCTCGACCTTGTCGGCGGGCAGCGAGCGACCGTTATGCAACTCGAGAATGGCCCCCCCATCTTTCTCGAACCGCACGCCGATGACCACGCCCTGCACCTCGGTCGGCAGCCCGGCCTGGTCGGTCACGGTACCCGCGATGTAGTTGCCGATAAGACCGGCCGTCGCGCCGAACCGCTGCTCGCCCGCGAGGGTCTCCAGCGTCTCGGTCAGCGTCGCGTTCTGCTCCATCTGTCGAATGTTCGACATCTGACTGAGCAACTGCTGATTGTCCGCCGGGTCGAGGGGATCCTGCGACTGCATCTCTGCAATCAGCAGCGCGAAGAAGTCCTCGCTGCTTAAATCGTCGAACCCTTGCGTCGTGGGGCGCTGCGTCGTGACAACCGAGTTCGCGCTTCCAATCGTCGATGGTTCCATCTCAGAACCTACTTTCCATAGCTTGTGTCAACGCACGTCGGCTCCGCCGAGGTGCTATGCCACCAAATCAACCAGCGACTCCGTCGCCGGCGTTCGTTCCTCGTTCGTCACCGCCTCGTGATCGGCGGACTCCATTTCGTTCGGCAGGGCACCGTCCCCGCGCGAGCCCGCCCACGACTCGCGATTGGCCTCGTCGCTCGGCGTATGGGCCGGATCGCCGCCGAGGAAGTCCGCCGCACCCCCGTCCGCCGCCGGCTGGCCCGTCGAACCTTGGCCCGGTTCGCGCTGCATATGCCCGTTGGCCTCGCCCGACGCCGGCGCGCGGACGACAACATCCGCTCGATCTACGCGGATTCCCTGTGTCGCCAGCGCCTCGCGCAGCTCGCCGAGCCGAGATTCGATCAGCTTGACGACGGATTGGGTCTGGGCCTCGACGCGGAGGGTCATGTCCTGCTGCTGCATCCTGATTGCCAGCCGCATTTGGCCCATTTCCGGCGGGTCCAGCCGCATCGTGACTTGGTGACGCCCCTGCGAACCCGACGAAGCCAGAAGCCGTGCGGCACCGTCGATCGAATCCGCCCCCTCGACGCGAGCGGTTAGCAGGTCACCCACGACATTGCTCGTCGCAACGGGAACCGCCTGGCTGGAAAGGGTCGGGCGAGCCACGGGCGAGGTCGAGACATCGACGGCGGACGGGGCGTCCACCTTGGCTGCGCCCTCGACGAGAAACCGTGCCACCGCGGCAGCGGGGCCATCGCCGTGACCGGATGCCACGGTGGGTCTTAGGTGGCGCACCGTGTCGCCCTTGTCCAGCAACAGCGCCGGCAACTTGGAAACCCGTGCGCGATTGCCGAGGCCGTCGTTGTCATGCCGACCCGTGTCTTGTCGTTGTTCCCCAGAGCTCTCGCGACGATCGGCCAACCAAGCTTCGACCTTGCGCTGGTGGACCGTCTGCGCTTGAGGATCGACCCGTTCGACGCCTTCCCGCTTGGTGTCCACAGCCACGGCCTTGACCGGCTCGGCGTGATTCACTTCGACGGGGCGCTTCTCGCCCGCGCGAAGTCTGTCCGCACCGCGATCACTGCGACCTTCGGACGTCTCCCCATTCGGCCGTGCTATTGAGGCATCACGCTGCTGAGACGAGTTCGGATCGCGGACTTGCGTACGTTCGCTCGACTCTGCGGCGGGAGAATTGGGGGTTTCGACGACCGGAGCGGTCGTCCGCTGCATGGAGATTCGGCTGTCGCCGGCGTCAGGCCCATCGGCACGCGCGGCGGGCGCATCGGTAGCTGACGACGCACCGCTCCCCGCTCGCGGCGCCTCGGCTGCGGCATCGACGCGGCCAACCGAACGGCTCTGCTCGGTCGCTTCGACACCGCTGGAAACCTGCGCCTGCGCCGAGACGACCTGCAAGGCCTGCGATTGAACCACGGCCGACGACGCAACGACGGCAACCTCGGACTCGGCCTGAGCCTCGTCGGTCGGTGCTTCGGACTTGTTCTGTGCGTCGTCCTCCGGACGCGCGGCCTGCTCCGACTCGTCGGATGCAGACGCGCCGTCGCGCGGAGCGGACGCCTCGTCCAGATAGTTGTCAAAGCGGCTGGCCGGCGCTTCGGCGCGCAGCCTGGCCGCAGTGGGGCTATCTAGGTTGACCGACCTAAAGGCGTCGGCCAGCAATTGCTGTGGACCCATGAGTCAGGCTCCCTGCATCTGCAGCTAGCCCGAGCCCAGGACCTCCGCCTGTGACACGGCACTATCATGAAACTTCTCCATCATGCGCCCGATCCACAGGCGCTCCTCGTTGGTCTTGCAAGCTTTGACGATCTTGCTTCGCTTGCGGCCGTCCATCGCCTTGAGAATCCGGACGGCATCGGCATCACTCTTGAGCTTCAGCAATTCCTTGGCGCTCTTGGCATCAATGGAAGACAGCGTGTCCAGCTCTGTTTGGAATCCGGTATCGCCCTCCTTCTTGGCAAGTTGCTTCTGCTGCTTGGCGAACCGTTCCTTCTTGGCGTCAAAGGCCTCCTGCCGTTGAACCAACGCGAGCTGCTGCAACTGCAACTGCGCCCATTGGTTCTCGATCTCCTTCTTGCGCCGATCGAACTCGATGCGATAGCGTTCGTCCGCCCGCTTGTTGCCGCGGATCAGATCGCCCGCCGCCTGCACATCGCCCACGACCGTGGCGGCACCTCCCTCATCGGAGACATCCGACGCTTTTCCTTCTTCGCCAGTGAGGACGGCACAGGCCTGGCGAACACGGTCGGGCGTCATCCAGCCCTTCTGCCAGCCGTAACCGATCAGCCCACACAGCGCGGTCATGTTCAGAACGCACATGAGCGAGATGGCCAGGAAGAGGCGTTTCACGAATCATCGCCCTCCGGTCCCATCGAGAAGCGCGCATGCCGCAGCACGCTCATCTCATCCGACTCGGCCTGTTCCTGACGATTCTGCTCGAACAGGAATCGGTCTCGGCGCTTCTCCCTCAACTTTGCCATGATCTTCCGCTGTTTGGACGCCTCGGACAGCTTCATGCGTTCCTGCGCAAGGATCGCCCTGTGCGTCGTGATTTCCGCCTCGGCTTCCAACAGGCCGCGGCGCAGTCGGATCATCCAGTGACGACTCAGCTTGAGGTGGTCCAGATCGAGCACCCCGTCTCGCAGGGCACCGCGCGTCAGACCCGAATGATCCTCGATCCGATTCGCCAGAGCCTCCTGCCGCTGCTCGAGCTTGCGAATCTCCCGCAGACGCGAGGCGACGACGCGCTTCTCCTGCTCTTCGCGCTGCCGCCGAAGGCTCAGCAGCGTCTCGAATCGAAATGTGTATCGCTTCGCCATGCGACTACTCTTGCCTGCTGCCTACTTGCGCTGCGGCCCCGGCGCGGGACTGGGCGGCTTGCCCTTCTTGTCCAACTCCGCGGCGACCTTGTCGATCTCCGCGATGAGCGCGGCCAACGCGTCGCGCGAGCCTTCAAAGTCTACGCCGTCGCCGATGGCCTGCTTCAGAAACGCCTCGATCGTCGGCCGCATCCGGATGACCAGATCGAACTCGGCGTTCGTCCCCGGCGCGTATGCACCGATGTTGACCAAATCCTCGATCTCGCCCCAGACCGCCAACAGATGCTTGATCCGCTGTGCGGCCGCGATCTGTTCCGGCGTCACGATGTCGGGCATCACGCGGCTGACGCTCTCCAGAACGCTCACCGCCGGGTACTGCCCGCGATTGGCCAAATCGCGAGAAAGCCATATGTGGCCGTCGAGGATGCCGCGCACCGCATCGGACACCGGTTCGTTGATGTCATCCGCCTCGACAAGCACGGTATAGAGGCCCGTGATCGACCCACTTTCCGTCCGGCCGCTGCGTTCGAGCAGCCTCGGCAGGATCGAGAAAACGCTCGGAGGGTATCCCTTTGTCGCCGGCGGCTCGCCCGCTGCCAGACCGATCTGACGAGCAGCCATCGCGACGCGCGTGACCGAGTCCATCAGCAGAAGCACGTTGGCCCCCTGATCGCGGAAGTACTCCGCGATGGCCGTCGCCGTAAAGCCTGCCCGAAGCCGTAAGGGCGGCGATTGGTCCGACGTACTCACGACGAGTACCGACCGCTTGAGCCCCTCGGGGCCCAGGTCCTTGCTGATGAAGTCGCGCAGCTCGCGACCGCGCTCGCCGACCAGTGCGATCACCGTAACGTCGGCAGACGTGTAGCGAGCCATCATGCCGAGCAGAACGCTCTTGCCCACGCCGGTCCCCGAGAATATGCCCAACCGCTGGCCGCAACCGGCCGTCATCAAGGCATTGATCGAGCGAATCCCGACCGACATCGGCGAATCGATCCGAGGCCGCTTCATCGCGTCCGGCGCGCTGCGGTGCAGGCGATAGTAGGCATCGACGGACAACGGCGGTCCGTCGTCGCAGACCTCGCCCATGCCATCGACGACTCGGCCCAGTAGCGCATGGCCGACTGGCACTTTCTGCGAACTCGTGATATGGCGAACGCGAGCGCCTTTTCGCAGGCCGCCCGACTCGACCAAGGGCATGAGCAGCGTTTCGTTCTTCTGGAAGCCGATCACTTCGGCGCGGACCGATTCCCGGATGCCCGTTTCGATCTCGCACAACGACCCGACCGGCACCGGCAGACCCGCCACGCGCACCGTCATCCCCGTCGAGGCGAGGACTCGACCCTCGAGCCCGAGGGTGTCTACGGTGCGGGCGGTTTCGATCTGGTCCCCCAGGATCGTCATGACTGGATTCCCAACGTCTCGGCCCGATGCTGCCAGTCCGAGACCAACTCTTCGGCGATGCGTTCGATGCGCGAGTCGATTGTCGCGTCGATTGCGGTGTCGGCTGCCGCGACGCGAACGCCTCCGCGACCGACGGATTCGTCTTTAACGATGCGCAGGTGCCGCGAGGACCGGGCCTGTTCCGCGACCTGATCTGACAGACGCTCGATCGAAGCCGCGTCATCCGGATGCGTTCGGATGACCACTTCGTTCGCCGCCTGGAGCAAGCCGAGTGCTTCTTCGCAGGCCTCCGTCGCCGCCTGCGGCGCGATATCCTCCAGCGATGCGAATCGTCGCACGATGCGCGAGGCAATCACGATGGCTAGGACCACGACATCTCGTCGAGCGGATGCGTAGAGCTGTTCGCGGCGTTCGCCCAAGTCCGCCATGAGCTTGGACAGCGACGACTGAAGCGCTGATTGGTCGGTAGCGAACTGCTCGCGCGCCTCGGCTAGGGCGGCCTGCTGCCCGGTCTTGCGACCTTCGGCCAGACCCTCGGCGCGGCCCTCGGCATGGGCGGCCTGGCGCACGGCCTCGCGCCCTGCATCGGCCTCGCCTCGAGCCTCGCTGACGATCCGGTTGGCCTCGACGCGCGCGGCGGCCAGCATCGCCTCGGCCTGAGAGGCGATGTCCCGCAGATCGAGCGAACACAGACTTCGCATGACACGCCCAACGTCGCCAGCCTTGATGATCACGCTGCTCATACGATCAACTCCGAATCGCCGCCGCGACCGGCAATGATGATCTCACCGGCCTCTTCCAGACGCCGGACGACATCCACGATCCGCTGCTGGGCCACTTCCACATCCGTGAGACGAACCGGGCCCATGTATTCCATCTCTTCCTTGATGTTCTGCGCTGCCCGTTCCGACATGTTGGCGAAGATCTTCTCCTTTAGATCATCGGTCGCCGTACGCAGCGCCAACACGAGGTCGGGCGTTTCGACCTCCTTGAGGAATGCCTGCACGCCGCGATCGTTGACAAGGAGGATGTCCTCGAAGACGAACATCAGCCGCCGAATCTGCTCGACGAGCTCTGGGTCTTGCTGATCGAGCGACTCGAGGATTCCTTTTTCCGTGGATCGGTCGGTCTTGTTGAGCATCTCGGCCACGGACTCGACGCCGCCGACGTGTTGCAGACCGTCGGCCATCAAGCCGCTGAGCCGTTGCTCGAGGCTGTGTTCGACTTCCTTGATGACCTCGGGGCTGGTCTGTTCCATGCGAGAGATACGAGCGACGACCTCCACTTTCTTCTCGTCGGAAAGTCCCGCCAGGATTTCGCTGGCCTTATCCGACTGAAGGTGCGCCAGGATCAGCGCGATCGTCTGTGGATGCTCGTCGACGATGAACGTCAACAAGCTTTCGGCCTGGGCTTTCTGGAGGAAGTGAAAGGGCTTTGCGTAGAATTGCTGCTCGATCTGATCGATGATCCGCCTCGCGTCGCCCGCAGGGAGGGACTCGCTCAGCAGTGCCTTGGCATATGCCAGCCCGCCGGCCTCGGTGTAGGAGTGCGCGAGCGCCAGGGCGTGGAACTCCTCGACGACTCGCTGCCGCTCGGCCACGGTGATGTTGCCCAGGCGAGCGATCTCGCGCGAAACCGTTTCGATGGCCCCCTCGTCCAGGTGCTTGAGGATCTCTGAGGAGATATCTCGCTCAAGGCTCACCAGGAGGATGGCGGTCTTCCGCACGCCTGAAATCTCAGGCTCGGCCGAAGCCGGTTTGATGTCTGCAGTTTCTGTCTCTGGCATCCGTGCCGTCCGTTACTGCTGTTCCTGGAGCCAACCGCCGAGAATACCCGCCGCCGAATCGGCGTCTTCTCTCACGAGTTCGCCGATCTGATCCACGATCTGCTGAGTCTTCACCACACCCGCGTCCACCTCATGGCCCACGAGCGCGCCGTGCATCCCCGCGGCTTGACCGACCGGGATCGGACCGCCGCCTAACATCTCGAGGCCGGCGTCTTCCTCACCGGGTCGGTCCGAACGTTCGGACTCCGCGGCGGACGCCCGCACCTGGCCGACTGACGCCTGAGCCTTTTTCGCGATGCGGAACACGGCGAACAAACTGAACATCGCGAGCAGACCGAGCCCTGCGTGCGGGCCGTATTGCTTGGCCAACGCCAGGTAGTCCATCCCGGCCACGGAACTCGCCCCGACAGCCCCGCCGCCGCCCGTCGCGACCATCGGAATGTCGTAGTGCCACGCCACGGCGACTTGATCGTCGTCCGTCGCCTGCAGGAGCGTCTTGGCAGAGTCGCGAATGTCACTGAGTTGAACCTTCGCGATGGTCTCAATCTGTTCATGCGTCACGGCTGCGTCGGCTTCGAGGCCCTGCTGCTTCCGGTAGAGACCGCTGAGGTAGCTGTCCGGCACGCTGATCGAGGCCGTGAGGCGTTCGAGGAAGCCCGGCAGAAGGATCTCATCAGTGCGCTTCGTATCGCGGCCACCATCTAGATTGGTTTTCGTTTCGGTCTTTGTGAGGCTGGTGCCACTTCCGCCGTCGCTGATCGCGTTGCCCTGGTTGGGTCGGACACCAGGGCCGGCTGCCGCCGAGCCAGAACGCGACTCTTCGCTCTTCTCGGATTCTTCGGAAACGACCGGCTTGCCAAGTTCCGTACTGCTCTTGCGCACATCCGTGTCGCGAAGCTTCGCGTGGACGTTGACCACCAGACCTTGAATGTAATGGAACTGGTCGTACATCTTTCGCGTGTAGTGATCTTCTTCCTCGCGCTGCTTCTCCAGCAGATCCATGGGAATGCCGCTGTCCGGGTCAGACGGACGGTAGTATTGCGAACCGTCCGTGATCTTCACGTCCGACACGGCCAGGCCCCGCACCGCTCCAGCCACGAAATGCGCAATCGCGTCGATCCGCTTCTGATCCATCGCCGCGCCGCCCGCCGAGAGATTGACGCTGGCGCGCGTCGCCTCCATTCGCTTGCCGAAGGTGCGTTTCTTGGGCCGATCGAGAAACACGCGGGCCTTGCTGATGCCGTCGAAGTTGCTCAGTACCTTTGATAGCTCCGTCTCGAGCCCTCGATCCTGAATCCAACTGCGCCGCTGATTGCTCATGAAGGCGTTGGTGTCCGCGACGATCGCACCATAGCCGAGACTCGTGTCGGTGGGCATGGCTCCGTTCTGGGCGAGTGCGGCTTGGATGCGATGGCGATCATCGCCATCGCCGCGAATCAACACGCGATCGCCTTCGACCTTCATCTCGACGCCGGCCACAGCCAACTGACCTTGGATCCGCTGGATTTGGTCGGCGCTGAGGGCCTGATCCAGAAGCGGCGTCCACTCCGGCCGGCCCGCCCACTGCATCATCTGGTACATGCCGCCGAGCAGCACGACCACGAGCAGCCCAATGGCGATCCGCTGAGACAGACCCAGCGTACGAAGCTGTTGAGAGATATAGGTTGTCTGTGCCTTCAAGAAGTCCATGGTCATCCATTACCAAGCTCTGCTCAGAGCCGAGACCGTAAAGGAGCGATCATCGCGCGAACGGTAGAACCCTCTGTTTTGTGCAGTGAGTGCTCCCTTACGGTCGCGGCTCTGATCGCGTTCTCGCCGTGCCTAGACGCGCATCTGTTTGATCTCCGAATATGCGTCCAGGAGCTTGTTGCGTATCTCCATCAGAAGATCGAAGGCGATCCCGGCCTTGCGGCTCCCCGGGAAAACCCCCCCCCCCCTGTCCGGGTCGCCCGGCCATAACCCCCCCCCCCCCCGGGCCCCCTCCGTGCGCCACTCGCTCACCCTTTC
>CAYYPB010000018.1:0-14282 GCA_964473405.1 uncultured Planctomycetaceae bacterium | reverse complement strand
CTTCTTCATCGCCTTGATCTGGGCGTTACCGCCGACGCGGCTGACGCTGATGCCGACGTTGATCGCCGGCCGAACGCCGGCGAAGAACAGGTCCGGCTCCAGGTAGATCTGGCCGTCGGTGATCGAAATCACGTTGGTCGGGATGTAGGCGGAAACCTCGCCCTCAAGCGTCTCGATGACGGGCAGGGCGGTCAGCGAGCCGCCGGAGATGGGGTCTGTCACCACCTCGTGGCCATCGTGTTTCTTGACGTCCTCTGCCGCCTCGTGCTTGCCTGGGACGCCGACGTACGTCTTGTTGTTGACGCCGCCTTCTTTGTAGTCCTTGCCGTTCGGAACGATCGCATACCGCTGAGCCAGCTTGGCAGAGCGTTCGAGCAGCCGGCTGTGGAGGTAGAACACGTCGCCGGGATAGGCTTCGCGACCGGGAGGCCGACGCAGCAGAAGCGACAACTGGCGATAGGCCTGGGCCTGCTTCGAGAGATCGTCATAGACGCAGAGCGTATGCTTGCCCTGTGTGTACATGAAGTATTCGGCCATCGCACAGCCGGCGTACGGAGCGATGTACTGAAGCGGGGCCGGCTCGCTGCTCGATGAGGAGACGACGATGGTGTAGTCCATCGCGTGGTGTTCGCGCAACGTCTCGACGACGCTGGCAACGGTCGATTCCTTCTGGCCGATGGCGACGTAAATGCAGATGACGCCCGTACCGCGTTGGTTGATGATCGTGTCGAGGGCGACCGCGGTCTTGCCGGTCTTGCGGTCGCCAATGATCAACTCGCGCTGGCCGCGGCCGATGGGGATCATCGAGTCGATGGCCTTGATGCCCGTCTGCATGGGCTGGGTCACGGGCTGGCGACCGGCGATGCCTGGCGCGGTGTACTCGAGCGGCCATCGTTGATCGGCGACGATCTCGCCCTTGCCGTCCAGCGGGCGACCGAGCGGATCGACGACGCGCCCGACCATGGCGTCGCCGACGGGCACGCTCAGCAGGTTGCCCGTGGCCTTGACCGAGTCGCCTTCCTTGACGCCGAGATAGTCGCCCAAGACGACGGCACCGACGGAGTTCTCTTCCAGGTTCATCACCTGGCCGATGGCACCGTTCTCGTACTCGACCATTTCGCCGGCTCGGGCGTTGCCGAGGCCGTGAATCTGCGTGACGCCGTCACCGACAGCGATGACGCGGCCGACCTCGGCAGCGTCGAGTTGCTCGGAGTACTGAGCAATCTCCTGCTTGATGACCGACGTGATTTCGTCCACTTGGATCTTCATACGTCCTATCCTTCCGTCACGAAACGCGACGCACCGCCGCGAAGATGTTTGTCACTGCTCGCCAGGAGGCCGGCCCGCATGTCGCGAAGCCGACGGTGGAGCGTCAGGTCGTATAGCCGGTCGGCCACCTGTACTTTCATGCCGCCCAACACATTGGAGTTGACCGACTCGACGAGGATGGCCTCGTGGCCGGTCAGGCGCTTGACCTCGTCGCGAATCGCCTGGCGATGTCGATCGCCCAAGGGCGAGGCCGTCGTCACAAAGACTTCCTCGCGGCCGCGTTTGGCGTCCAGCTTGTGCCGATAGGCCTCGCACACGAACGGGAGGATCATCGGGCGACGCTTGTCGTTCAGAACGAGAAGCAGATTCAGTACGAACGCATGCACGCGACCGTCGCCGAACGCCTTGCGGATGCTCGCCCGTCGCGCGTCATCGTCGATCGCCGCGGAACTCATCATCGCCGAGAAGGAGGTCTCACTGTCCCAAAGGGCCTTGAGTTCCTTGAGCTCCTCGCCGACCTGATCCGCGACGTCCACCTCGGCCGCAAGCTCGAGAAGGCTCTCGGCATAGACGGCCGCGGCGGCCAAGGCATTGTCATAATCCGAAGCCATGTTTGTCCTCTTGGCTATGTGCACCCCACAAGAGAGCCGCGGGCTTCAGCCCGCGCGGGCGTCACACGACCGTCGGCGTACGACCCGCAAGAGGGAACACCGCGCGGGCTAAAGCCCGAGGCTCGTCCTCGTGCGTCGGCGCGTTCCGCCGACTCAGTTGTTCATCCGTCCCAACTCGGCGAGCGACTCGTCTAGCAGCGACTTGTGCTCGTCGGCGTCGACCTCGCGATGGATCATCTTGCCGGCCACGGATGCGGCCAGCACGATCACCTCATCGTGCAATTGCTTGACCGCGTCATCCCGGGCCAGGCCGATGTCACGCTTGGCCCGCTCGGCGATGTCCTGCGCCTCGGCCTTGGCCTCCGCCTGGATCCGCTTGCGCATCTCTTCGGCGTCGCGTCGGCCCTCGTCGACGATGGCCGTCGCTTCGTCACGCGCCTTCTCCAGCCGTGCGATGTGGTCCGCTACCAAGCTCTCCGCTTCTTCTCGTTGCTGTTTTGCTGAGGCCAGCGAGTCTTGGATGTACTTCTCGCGCTGCTGGAGACCATCCAGAATTGGCTTCCAGGCAGTGAACCGCAGGATCGTCAAGAGGATGACGAAGACGATGATAGACCAAAACGCAGTGCCCAGATCCCAGTCCAGCAGTGCTGGTTTCTCGGCAGTGGCTTCGCCAGCGTGCTGCGCCGCACCGTGTGCATCCTCAGCCGCCGTGGCAACAGGCGGACTCAGAGTACTTCCAAGCAAGGCAGCGCTGATTGTCAGCAGCAGGGCTATTCTCTTAGACATTCTCACCTGTGTCACCCATTCCAGTTGGTAATCAGCCGATCTTGCCGGCTAGGCCATTGCAAACGACCAGTGCGAAGAAGGTGAAACCTTCAATCAGTGCCGCGGCGATGATCAACGAAGTGAAGATGCGTCCGCCTGCTTCCGGCTGCCGCGCGATTCCGCTGACGGCCTCACCCGCGAGGTGGCCGATGCCCTTGGCTGCACCCAGCGTCGTGATGCCGGCGCCGAGTCCCGCTCCCAGACCGATCAGGCCATCCGTACCCATCAGCTGGGTTCCCTCTGCCAACAAATTCAACATGACGATGTTCTCCTGCTGCACGGTCTGTGGCCGCGCGTTTGTGGAATCTTCGCCGGGCTTCAAAGTAAATGGCCGAGGCGCCGGCTGCCCCAACCTCGCTTGTTTGACGCCGTCGCATCGCGACGGCGAGGTCGTTCGAGTCCGCTTTCAGTGAGCCGGGCTGTCGTGCTCGGCCGGGGCGAGTCTCATCATCGCCCACTAGTGCTCCGGTGAGACCGAGGCACCGATGAACAAGGTCGTCAAAAACGTGAAAATATACGCCTGCAAGAAGGCGACGAACAGCTCCAGCATACTCAGCGCGGCACATCCCAACGCACTGATGGCGCCGACTCCCCAGTTGCCGGCAACACTTCCGGAAAACCCGAAGATCAAAGCCAGGATGGACGCCAGCACGATATGTCCGGCGACCATATTGGCGCAGAGTCGAATAGACAACGCGAAGGGCTTGATCAGCGCACCGACGAACTCCAAGCCGAGCAGAACGACCCACATCAGGATGTCGGCGACCCACAGCAGGATTGCCCCTGCACCTTTGGCGCTTTCCGGGGCGAAGACGTGCGGGGCGAAGTTCCACACGTAGAGGAATGGGGCTTGCAGCATCGCTGCACCATAGGTGGTACCGCCGTGGCCGTGTGCGGTCCCGTGTTCCTCGTCCTCTTCGTTGGCGTGGTGGCCGTAGGTGCCGGCTTGCAGCTCGATGACGACTTGTTTCACACCCGAGAAGTGGATCATGATGAAACTGCAGACCGCCAAACCGGCGGTGATCATGATATTGCCCGTGGCGGCACCGCCGACGATTCTCAGCTTGGTTCCGGAGGCAAGATAGACCACGGGGTCGAGCGGGAGCATGCCCAATAGGTTGCACGTCAGGATGAAGAAGAACATGGTCCACAGGAAAGGCATGCAGCGATCGGTCTTATCCCCCAAGACCGGTCGGGCGACATCGTTCCTGATGAACTGCATCATCGATTCAAGAAGGTTCGTGAATCCTCTGGGAACGCGCTGCTCCGGCGGCCGATTGAGCATGGCGGTGTACCGGCGACCGAGCATCGGGAAGATCAAGAGCAGAATCGCCGCAGCCACCAGAGTCATCAGGTGGTGGTTCGTGAAGTAGAAATCCGTCGACGGGATCTTGAAGATCACCAGATCCCAATCCGCGGGGACAGTGAAGAGTTTGTCCGTAAAACGGTGGGGCAGGACGTGATCCTCGGCGGAATGGGATGCGAGCAGAAGAAAACTCATATCGCGGCGTTCTCCATGTTCTGCGGCACTCGATAGTGGCGGCGGATCGCTACCGCGCCCCAGATTGTCTCGATCACGAGGATCGTGAGATAGAAGGCGGCTGCCCAGAACAGGAAGGATGCCAAGTGCGGGTCATACAGAACTTGATACGCCGCCCCCAACGCCATCGTGAGCAGCAGCCGGAGAACGGTTCCCCCCAGGACGGCCTGCCCGGTGTAGCTGGGCCATCTCGGAACGACGATCAGCAGGGGCAGCAACCCCAGCAAACCCGTCGTGAGGCAGATCGACCCGATGGCCAGCATGCTGGACAGGCCCTCTTCGCCCCAGCGGCTGCTCGTCGGCGCGTAACCGACAGCGGCTAAGACGACGACCGTGGCAATCAGGCAAAAACCAGAATAGAGGAAGGTCTTCAACGCTCGGCTACCGATTCAACTTCTCAAGCTGCTTAATCATGATCCAAAGGCCTAGGCCCATGCCCACAAGGAGCCCACTCAACAATCCCCACGACGACCATTCGTACTTCTCGTCGAGGCAATGACCGACGTATCCCAGGACCAGCGTCATTGCAACAAACTCGGTCACTAGGCTGCCGTACCGCAGCCCCTGGACGTAGAACCGCTTATCGTTGTTGTCGTCGGGCAACGGGGGTGGATTCTCAGTCATCCGACTGTCGATGCGTCCAAAGTCGTCAGCCCAACTACTGCGGGTCGGCCGCGCCCGCTGCCGATCCTCGTTGGTCCAGGTTAGCCAGAGGATCGCGAAGTCTAGCGATTCCGCTCTCGGCGTGTCAATAGGTGTTGGCCGGTGCTCTGATAACTGTTCGGGGCGGTTTCCTCGGCGGCGGTCCTCGGTCTGCCCGCCGGGCACGTCGCACGGTGCGGCAGGGTCTTGCCTCGATTCCCGTTCGGGGGGGAGGCGCTCGTTTCCGCTTGCGTACGAGACCCTTCCCTCGGCCCGCGGCTCTGCCGGGGGAGTTCGCAGGCGGGTCCAGTGGCCGCATTACCCCCCTGGCAAAGCCGGGGGCTGAGGGTGAACCAAGGGGCGGTCGTGCAGATTCGGCCGCCGGCAGCCGGGGTGTCGCTCCTCCTGGGGGAGCTGGCGACAGTCGGGCGAAGTCGCCCCTGAGGTTGCTGTCGCCGAGATTGCGCGGTGACGCGCTACTCGGGCACGGCGTAGTCGATTCCAGACGCAGTGTGTCCGCAAGGTCCGGGCTGTCCCCGACCTCTCTCGCAAGTGAGAATCCAACCGCTTTCCTCACACTCCTGCTCCCGCTCGACACTGTTATCGGAGCTTCGTTGCCACTCGGTGTGCGTTCCCACCGTCCGCGCGACGCCAGCAGGCAGGTTTCCCGACGGGCACGGTCCCAGCAACGCCCACCCGGCGAGCGGCACGAAACTTGCCCCACGAACCTACTGAGGCGACGTTGTGTGCTGCCCGATGAGGGTGCGCGCGATTTCGACACGCCCTTGAGGGCGGACAAGTACTGTAGAGGAGTCCCTTGGCATGCATGGCCAACGCTATTTGCTGATTCAGTCGTTGATACTGCTGGTTGTCTCGACTTCGTCCCTGGGGGCGATGCCGCCGGGTCACGGGGGCCATCCGCCGATGCCCGAGCAGAAGTTCATCATCCAGTGCAGGATGGACGCCGGCCCGACCCCGTTCAACGTCGAAGCCGAGATCAAGCTCCCCTCCGCTGCTGAGGCTGCCTCGATCGGCCAGGACGTCAAGCTCCCGGATGGCATGGGGACGCTCAAGCTGATGAACTACCTGCCGCGTGGTGAATTGACTCAGAGTGTGGAACACGCCGACGATCCCAAGGCCCCGCCGGCCGTGCAGTTGACCATCGGCGGCCCGACGCAATCTCTGGATCGGTGGTTGGTCGCGGGAGACAACGAGCGCAACCGCCTGACGAGCCTCATCGGCACATGGCGATACATGGCCGTCGAGAACAAATCGCAGCGCGACGAGTTGCTGCAGCAGTTCAAGACCGAATTGACGCGCGACCCGACGATCCTCGTCAGCCCGCAGGAGGGCAAGGGGCCGACCGTGGAACTCGTGGCCAAAGAGGGCGCAGCGAAGGAGTTCAAGGAACTGGCCTGCCGCGTGATCGTCAAGAAGTTCTTCACGCACTACGGGCTGGACGACAAGAAGAAGCAGCCGGTCAACATCTCGGACAAGCGGTTGAATCCCGCGGCGCTCGTGGAAATCGAACACGAAGGCCGCACGGAGTCTCGCTGGGTGTTCAGCCGGTTTCCCGCGTTCGGTACAGGCCAGGTGGGGGCCCTTCCGTTCCGCATCGTGCTGGATTGTGCGGCCGACTCCAAGGGCACGGCGCCGGGTTTCTCGCTCGTGACCACCGCCCGCAAGACGCACGAAGTCTGGTGCCGGCATCTCGACAAGCAGTCGTTCCAGAAGCTCACCAAGGGCGAGAAGGTCTCCGTCCCCGGATCTCAGTACAAGTTTCACATTTCGGTCTTCGAGCCGACCGCGCGCCTCGTCGAGGCCTACGTCGCATCGAAGAGCAAGACGGCCGCGCCGGCGTTGGAGGTTGTGTTCACTCCACCGGGCAAGTCACCGATGACTGTATGGCTCCAACTGGGCAAGCAGCACGCAACGCCCACGACGAGGGGAACCCTGTTCCTCGTGTTCGGCCCACAGCCGGCGAGTCCATCGGGAGGACATTGATGACACCTCGCGTTCTTGTTTCTCTAACGGTCTGTGCGGCGATCGCGATCGTATGCACCGATGCCTTCGCGCAGGCACCGGCGCCCAAGAAAACGCCATCGTCCTACGAGGGGAGCTGTTCGGCGGCTGGGTGCCACGACGGATACGCCAAACGCAAGTTCCAGCATGGTCCGGTGGAGAGTGAGTCTTGCGACGGTTGTCACGAAGCCGTCGAGGGCAAGCCGCACGCGTTCAAGTTCGTCGCCGAACGGGAGAAGCTCTGCGCCGAGTGTCACGAACCGCACGAAGGGCAGGTGCGTCACAAACCCTATACCGAGGGCAAGTGTCTGGCGTGTCATGACTCCCATGCGAGCGACACGAAGTATCTGCTCAAGGCCGCGAGCATGGCTGAACTCTGCTGGACTTGTCACGACAAGTTCAGCGACAAGTTGAAGTTCCTCCACGGCCCCGCAGCGGCCGGCGCCTGTTCGGCCTGTCACAATTCCCATGCTTCGGACCACGCCTCGCTGCTTCGCGAGGAGGGCGTGAAGCTCTGCACCGCCTGTCACGAGGCCGTCCGAGGGCGCGTCACGACCGCCGCGTACAAGCACGCGCCCGCCGTTGAGGATTGCACGACCTGTCACAGCGGGCACGGCGCGAACAACCGGATGAACCTCAGCGACGATGTTCCCGGCCTGTGCGTGGATTGCCACGACAGCATCGGAGAGGCCGTCGAGGAAGCCACCGTCAAGCACGGGGCGCTGTCGACCGAGCGGTCTTGCGTCTCCTGCCACGATCCGCATGGCTCGGCCATCGAGAACCTCCTCCAGCACGAACCGTTGACCCTCTGCATGAAATGCCACGACAAGGCGATCAAGTCCAAGGATGGCAAGATCCAAGGACTGGGCAAGCTGCTCGCGGACAACCCGGATCATCACGGCCCGATTCGCGAGAACAACTGCACGGCCTGCCACGAGCAGATCCACGGCGGGGACAAGTTTCGCCTTTTGGGCGGCACCTATCCCAAGAAGTTCTACGCGCCCTACGACGAGGCGAACTACGCCTTCTGCTTCAAGTGCCACGAGTCGGACCTCGTTCGCGACGAGCGCAGCACAACGCTGACGGGCTTTCGCAACGGCGACCAGAACCTGCACTACCTGCACGTCAACCGCAAGGACAAGGGCCGCACGTGTCGCGCGTGTCACGCCACGCATGCCAGCCAGAAGGCCAAACACATCACCGAGAGCGTGCCCTTCGGCAACTGGGATCTGCCGATCAAGTTTGCCAAGACGGAAACGGGCGGCAGTTGTTCGCCCGGTTGCCACAAGACCTATCGCTACGACCGGAAGGCCCCGGTTGTGAATATCGAGCCCTGATGGTGGCCGCGGATGCGCGGCCCGGAGATGGCCATGTTCTCGAAGAATCTGCCGGTGCCGGCATGTCCGGACTGTGGCCGCGCGCCGACGAGTTGCCCCGCAAGCCGCCACCCAGCGGGGTTGGTTCTGTTCGCGATGTTGTTGCTGGTCATGCCGGAAGCCAGGGCGGACGGCGCCTTGCGGAACCTGAACCCCGGTGACCTGATTCCGGAGTTCTCCTGTCAGGGCCTCGACGGCAACACCTACGCCCGATCCGACTACAAGGGCAAGGTGTTGGTCATGCTGTTCGTCAGGCCGGGCCAGAAGTTTTCCAGCAAGGCGCTACGGCTCACCCAGCGGATCGTAGGAGCCTGCGCGGCCCCCAAGCCGTCCGTGTTGGCCGTGTCTACGAAGCCTGAAGCGGGAGAGGCCTTTGCCAAGCTGATAAAGGACCTTCCGTTCAAGCACCCGGCGGCCCTCGATGCCGGTCGCAAGGCCTACGGAGCCTTCGGTGTGATCGTGGCTCCCACGACGCTCTTGATCGACGACAAAGGCGTGTTGAGGTTCATTTTGCCTCACATGCCGAAAACCTACGAGCGGCAGCTCCGGGCACACGTCGACTTCCTGGCCGGCCACACGACCGAAGCGCAGCACGCAGCCGCCTTGAACGGCAACAACAAGCCGATCTCTGACGAGGGCGTTACGCTGGACCGAAAGTTGGCTCTCGCGAGAATGCTCATCGACCAACGGAAACATGCGATGGCAATACCGGTCCTCGAGAAGCTTGCTTCTGGCGAGAAGGTCGACCCGCGTGTGGCGGAGTTGCTGGGCGCATGTCATCTCGCCGTCGGTGACGTGGAGGCGGCCGCGAAGAACCTCGATCCTCTGGCAAAACAGGCCCGCATGTCCCCCAGCCTTCGGCTCGTCCTCGCGCGGCTCGAGATTCGGCGCGGCAACGACGACAAAGCAAGGACGCACCTCGAAGAAGCGCTCAAGACGGCCCCCAAGAAAGGGCCGCTCCTCTATGAGTTGGGTCGCCTCCACGAACGCGGCGGCGAGACCGATAAGGCGCTCGTGTGCTATCGCCGGGCGCTCGACATCTACTACGGAAACGACCGATAGTTTTACCTCTGTCTATTCTCGCGGTCTAGAAGCTCCCGCCGGATGCGTTCTCAGCCTTGGGAATTGGATGCGTCTCCGCGTCTTCTCATACGACTCCACCGCTTGCATTGCGAATCGTAACTCATTGCCAGGAAACGGATTAGATGCTCGCGGTGAGGTCCCGTCCTCAAGCGGGTTGCCGCTGGCACGCAAGTTGTACATGAAGTCGGGTGCGAGGCAGACGGGGCTCCAGTTCGGAGCGATGAGCCCGGCCCTACAGCTTCGCAGCAAACCGTGATTGTCCCGGGTGTCGGGCGCGGCCTACAAACCTTCGAAGTCTATCGCATTTTAGTCATTCCACGAGAGGAGCAGTCAGATGAAACGAGTCGCAACAGTCATCGCCGTCGTCTTGGCACTCAGCCTGGTCACACCGGCCTTCGGTCAGATCGTTCCGGGCAACCCGGGTTCCTACCCGTCGGTGAGCATCGCAAGCACGCCGCACAACCTCAACACCTCGGGTGTGACGCTTCCCGGCGGCCAGATCTGCATTCCCTGCCACACGCCTCACAACGCGTTGCTCTCCGGCGAAGCGAATGTTCTCTGGAATCATGCCGAGACGGCCCAGACGTTCACGATGTACTCCAGCGCCGCCGGCCAGCCCGAAGGCCCCAGCAAGCTCTGCCTCAGTTGCCACGACGGCGTGACCGCCGTTGACAACTACGGCGGCAACGGCGGCACCGGCATCACCATCACCGGCAGCGCCAACCTCGGCACCGACCTGAGCAACGACCACCCGATCGGCATCGAGTATGTCGCGGCGGTCGGCCAGTACAACGACTCCGCCACATTCGCTCCCGGCATCAACAGCGGTCCCGGCGTCCGCCTCGTCAACATCGGTGGCGTGGATCGCGTCGAGTGCACCTCTTGCCACGAGCCGCATAACAACGGACTCGGCTTCTTCCTCCGCGTCCCGCTCCAGGAAAGCTACCTCTGCCTGCAGTGCCACATCAAGTAGTGGCTTGCGAGAGGTGACGGCCGGGCACTAACACCGGCAGCGTCACGGTCGCTGCAAGTGGCCAAGCGACAGACCACCCGCGCTTACGCACATCCTCTCCAACGGGGGTGTGCGTTTTTTTTGAGGCAGTGGCGGCCCTTCGCAGCCGAGGAGCGAGGCCGCGGGGCTCATCGCCTGCACGATTCTGCATTGTTCGGACGGCCAAGGGTCCGCGGCACTCGGTGTTGTGTTCTCGCGAAGGAGGAGTCTGGGGATCATGTGTGCCCCACGCTGCCACCACGCAAGCCAAACAGCCCCGCCAATACTGGCAAGCGGGTTGTCGACGGACGGTTCCCGCGGATCGACGAGTACGCTGCCCAACATGCGGACAGCGAGGTGTGGGGTGGTGCTTAGTCCTGTAATATCTACACTCAGTATGGGAAAAACACGGTTTATCCACCGATCAGTAAGTAGGGGCCCTTGTCGGCTCGCCGGCCGACGGCGTGCATCGGCTCTCCGACGGTGGCTGTGAATGACTCACCGAGGCTTAAACATGGTCATACGAAAAAAGCTACACGGATCGATGGCGGCCGGCGTCTTCGGGATGCTGATGCTCGCCGGTTGCGAAACCACTCAGAAGACGGATCAAGACTGGCTCTTCTTCCCCTCTCCACCCACGCCGCCGCGCGTGCAGTTTCTGACGTGGTTTAGCGGCGCGGACCAAGTGGAACCGCAACGGACTTCCCTCGAGGGGTTTGTACTGGGCGAGGAGGCCGTGTCTCGACGGTCCATCAACAAGCCCTACGGCATCGCGGTGCGCGACGGCGTCGCCTACGTCTGCGACACCAAGGGCCTCGCGTTGTGTCGGGTGGACTTCGTCAACCACACCTATTCGGTCATGGGCGTTCGCGGGCCCGGCCGGTTGCGAAAGCCCCTTAATGTGGCCATCGATCAGATCGGCTTCAAGTTCGTCGTCGATTCGGTCCGCCGGCAGATCGTCATCTTCAGCCCGGACGACAAGTACGTTAAGTCGTTCGATATCCCTTCGCCCTGTCGCCCGGTGGATGTGGCGATTCACGAGAACAAGCTCTATGTGCTGGACAATGACGAGACCTGTCGAATCGTTGTACTCGATCGATCGACCGGCGAAGTACTGGGCGAGATCGGCGGGCCGGGCGGTGAGCCGGGAGAGTTCAAGATTCCCAACAGTCTGGCTATCACGCCGGAAGGCGAGTTGATCGTCAGCGACACGCACAACTGGCGCATCCAAAAGCTGACGGTCGAAGGCGAGTCGATCTGGGTCAAGGGCACGGCAGGCCGAGCCTTGGGCAACTTCGGCCGGCCGCGCGGCGTTCGCGTCGGCCCCGAGGGCATCGTCTATGTCGTCGATGGCGCGACCGAACTCGTACAGATGTTCAACGCCGACGGCGAAATCCTGATGCGGTTCGGTGGCCCCGGCGACGCGCCCGGCGCGTTGGGATTGCCCGCCCAGGTTGCGGTCGACACGACTTCCCTCCCGTACTTCAAGCAGTATCTGCATCCGGACTTCGAGGCGGAGTACCTCCTGTTTGTCGTCAGTCAGTTCGGGGCTCGGCTCGTCAACGTGTACGCCTTCGGGTCGTTCCCCGAGGGCTACGAATTGACGGAAAGTTCGATCGAGGCCTTGCCGGAGATTCCCGCTGAGGAAGGGATCGGCCCCGTTGCCGAGGATGCGGCCACGCCGACGCTCACGATGCCTCCGACCACCCAGCACGGTGGAGCCGACGCGAGCAAACCCGAGCCGGCACCTCTGGGCGATGACGCCGAGAAGGGCGATGACGGACAGAGCGGTGATGAGAAAGACTAGCGTTTCTTCGACAACTCGGCGGACCGCAATCCTGCTGGCCGGAGCGGCCCTTTGTCTGCCGCCCGTTCTGCTGGCCTGCTGCGCCGAATCGACGAAATATCGCGTGCTGTCGTTCTTCTTTGACGGCGTGCCGAAACCCGGCGAGCAGCCTGCGGAGAAGGGCTATGCGCGGATAGGGAGCGGGCGGGAATCGCGAGCGTTCAACCACCCGACGACGCGGAGTACGCCGGGAGGCATCGTCTATGCCCACCCGCCGTATGCTCAGAGCAAGTGCGAAGGGTGCCACGATCGCAGCACCGGCAGATTGGTGCGAAAGCCGCAAGACGGTCTGTGCCGAATCTGCCACACCAAGGCGTTCGACGATGCCAAGTTCCTCCACGGTCCCGTTGCCGCGAACGCCTGTTTGTTCTGCCATCACTATCACTCGTCGGAGCGGCCGGGGATGCTGCTGGACGCTCCGCGGGCGTTGTGTGTGCACTGTCACCGGGTGGAGGATATCGCCGCGAGCCACTCGGAAGATGCCGATATCGAGCAGCGATCGTGCATTGATTGCCACGATCCTCACAAGGGGGACAACAGATTCTTCCTGAAGCAAGACGGCGATTGAGCGGCCCCGCCGCGCAGCGATCCCCGCTCGCCGTTGCGAGAGGCTCAGCACGAGGTCTCCGCTGCCCGGGGTTAGGCGGCCTGCTAGCGCTTGTGGTCTGCGCGGCGATTGCCGGGCTGACGACGGGCTGCCAGACAACGAGCGCGCAGAAGAAACGCGGAATCAGCACAGTCAAGGTCACGGACGTCGATGGCTATATCGAACTGGTCGCAAGGGATCGCAAGAACGAGTTCGATTCTAAGGTCAGCACGTCGCGCACGCAGTTTCAAGAGACCATCTTCGAGGAGACGCTGGGCCTGACGCTGGACGGCTATGTCTATCACCCGAATCTCGTGGAGTACACGCTCGCCGGCGTCTTCGGGCTTCTCCAGTATGAGTTCGAGCGGACGACCGACACCCAGCAGTTCGCCAACCGCGACGACGGCAACGTGAACGAGTTTGACCTGAGCGCGAGCTTCTTCAAGCGGAAGAAGTATCCGGGTTCGGTGTTTGCCCGGAGATACGATTCACTCGAGGGTAGGGCGTTTCAGTCCAGCCTGCGGACGACGACGACCAACTATGGCTTCTTGTGGCGGTATGTCAGCGACAAAACGCCAACGTCAATCCAGTTCGATCACACCGATGTCAGGATCGACCCGCTCAGCGATTTCGAACAAAACGGCCGGCAGCTCAACACGACCTTCCGCTTCGAGACGGCCTACAACTTCTCCGAATACAACACGCTGTCGCTGGTGTACGACCGGAAGTCCGTCGAGGAGGAACCCTTTGCGTTCAACTACGACTCGGACGAAGTCAAACTATCGCATCACTTCGATTTCGGAAGCAAGAAACGACACAGCCTGGAATCTGTACTGAACTACTTCGACCAGCGCGGCACACTCGATCTGGAACGCCTGCGATGGAGCGAGTTGCTGCGACTCCGGCACACGGAGAGGCTTACATCCTTCTATCAGTTCGAGTATCTGGAGCGAACGCAAGGCATCGGGGCGGGGACCGACCCGATCACCGAGGAATCCTACTACCTCGCGGCCACGGTCGAACATGAACTCTACGACAGCCTGGCCTCCCAGTTCTTCGCGTGGATCCAAACGCAGGAGTTCAACTCGGGATCGCAGATCGACCGCTACGGGGCCCAGGCGAACTTCGACTATCGCAAGAAGAACCCGCTCGGCCGGCTCTTGGCCAGCTACCGTGCCCGGTTTCAACGAGAGGAACGCACCGGCGGCTCGCAAGATGTCCAGGTGGTCGAGGAGCGGGGCACGTTCCGAGATCCGCTCCCCATCATCCTGCAGACGCAGAACATCCGCGTCAGTTCCCTTCGCATTACCGACGAAACGCGGCTGACAATGTACCAGAGCGGTCTCGACTACCGAACGATCCTCTTCGGAGATCGCATCGAAATCGACAGGATCCTCACGCGCCGTATCGCCGACGGCGACACCGTGCTGCTCCGCTACACGTTCACGCTCTGGTCTGCTTGCACGCTCGACACGATCATACAGCCGAAGT